>JAMOTX010000052.1 GCA_027062145.1 Candidatus Altimarinota bacterium
AAGAATGAATTTTTCCAAGTTTTAGATCAATAAATGACACTCATGCATTAGAAGAAGAAAGAAGACTTATGTATGTAGCAATGACTAGAGCAAGAGAAGAATTATATATATCAAGAGCTAAAGAAAGATTTCACTTTTGAGACTATGTAAGAAATCCTGAATCGAGATTTATGAAAGAAATCCCTAAAGATTTCATCGAGCCATATGATATGTGAGAATTTACAAACTCATGAAATGGTTCAATATTTAGTAGTTCTTCGTTATCTTGAAATAGTGAATGATTTAGTTTTTGAAATAATACATGATGATTTACTGGTTGATCAAAAATTAAAACTTTAGCTAATAATGATGTTTCACAATTTTCAAGATGAGACAGAGTTTCCCATCCAAAATTTGGTAATTGAATAATCACTAGTCTTAATTGAGAGCTAGCTGAGATTGCATTTTCATGAAAATGAACTAAAAAAATGAATATAAGAATTGCTCCAGTTAGAAAAGCATAAAATTACTTGAATATAATCCGATTTACAATAAAATAAGAAGTATTAATTACTTCTTATTTTTTATGTCTAAAGAAATTAAATCAACTGTTAAAAAAACTAATTTAGAAATAAATTACGAAGACTTTATAAATCCTGAAAACACAGAGACAATAGTTATATTACATTGATGGGGTTGAAGTAGTCAAAGTTGGTTACAGGTATGAGAATTACTTCTTCAAAATGGAATAAATGTTATTATTCCTGATCTACCTGGATTTTGAAAAACAAAACTAGAAAAAGTTTTTGATTTGGATGAATATGCTATAGTGATTGAAGAGTTTATTAAAGAGTTAAACTTAGATAATATAATATTATGGTGACATAGTAACTGATGAGCAATTAGTATTAAATTAGCTAAAAGATGAAAAATAAATATTTCAAGACTGATTTTAAATAATTCAGCTTGAATTAGAAATGATAAAAAAAGAAATCTTAAAAGAAAAATACTTAAATCTGTAGTAAATAATTTTAAATTTCTTAAGAAATTTTTTATATTTAAAAAACTAAGAATACTTTTTTATAAAGCTATTTGATGACAAGATTATTTAAATGCAGAAAAAAATCCATACTTAAAAGAAACTTATTTAAATATGATTTCATCTGACCTACAAGATGATATTAAAGAATTAAAAAATCATACACTTTTGATTTGGTGAGAAAAGGACACTTACACTCCAAGAAATGATTGATTAAAAATGAGAAATAGTATAAAAAATTCTAAGCTTGTTGTTTTAGAAAATGAAAAACATTGAATACACTTAACTAGTCCAGAAAAATTAGTAAAAACTTTTTTAGAAAATATTTAATTAAACTTAATTATAAATATGTCATTTGAAATCCTTTTATTATTAATACTAACTATATTACCAATACTATATAAATATTGATTTTGGTTATATGTTATTCAACTTAAAGAGTATAGATTAGATAGATTTAAAGAATATTTATCTACAAGACAATGAAAATCATCTATTGTTAATATTTGGTCTATTCTTGAGCTTTTACTATTAGTTTTTTGATTAATTATTTTTTATAATAAACCTTTTGAAATAATAAATTATAATATCATTTTTTATTTTTTATTAATATACAACTTATTTGTAATAGGTAAAATAATCAGAAAAAAGCTTATTAAGCCAAAATTTACTACTAGAATATTATTAATAATAATTTTATTTTTAGTTTGATGATCAATTGATTCTTATTATTTATTAATGGGTTGATATCAAAATTGGATTTATTTTTATCTACCTTTTGTTTTATTATTTTCACCTTTTATATTATTTTTTTATATATTTTTAACTTTACCATTAGTTAATTATAAAAAAAATAAACTAATCAATAAATCAATTAAAAAATCAAATAAAATAAATGACGCTATTAAGATTTGAATTACTTGAAGTTATTGAAAATCATCAGTTAAAGAATTTTTATCATCAATACTAGAACAAGATTGAAAGACACTAAAGTCACCAGAGAATATAAACACTGAACTTTGAATATCAGATTTAATTATCACTAGATTAAAAAAATGATATAAATATTTTATTGCTGAAATGTGAGCATACAAAATATGAGAAATAGAGTTGTTGTGAAATATAGTTAATCATAAATATTGATTTTTAACAGCTATTTGAAATCAACATATTGCACTATTTTGATCACAACAAAATATTCAAAAATGAAAATCAGAAATCGAAAAAAAAGTTATAAAAAACAAATGATCTCTTTATGTGAACTGGAATGATAAATACATTAAAAAAACAAAATTTTCAAAAAAAATAAACCTAATTAAATATTGAAAAACAAAATGAGCTGACGCAATCTATAAAATACTAGACATAAAAAAATGAATAACAGAATTTAACTTTAAGTACAAAAAAATAAATGTAATTTTTAAAACAGAACTACTTTGAGAACATAATGTATTGAATTTAACAGGTGTTTTAGCATTTTGTTATGATATGTGAATCAAGACAACAGATTTAAAAAAATATTTAAAAAATATTAAAACACCTAAAAATACATTAAACCTTATAAAAACTAAAAAATATAATATAATAGATGATTCGTATAACTTATCTGAGGATTGATTATATGCCTGATTAAATGCTTTAAATAGTTTTAATTGAAATAAGGTATTAGTTATGGATGATGTATTAGAATTATGAATCAAAGCTGAAAGTATTCATTATACAATAGGGGAATATGTAGCTAGAAAATGAGATATCGATCAAGTAATATTTTGCTGAACAAATCATAAAGAAGCATTTAAGAAATGATTACTTGAGAACTGATTTAGTAAAAAAAATATACTAGATCATCATGATAAAATAAAAAAATGATCAAATATACTTCTTGAATGAAGAAAAACAAATAAATTTTTAGATATATTAAAATAATATAATGAAAAAAACATTGATTGCTGATTTTTTTACAACAGTTTCTTTTTCACAATATGTTGATAGTATTAAATCTATTACTTATCGTTTAAATTCATTAAAAAAATGAAAAGAAATTAAGATTATAGAAAATAAATTATTACATTATTTATGATTGCATGAAAGTAAAATTATTTCATTTTACAATTGAAGGTCAGCTCTTTTTCATTCTTTGAAAATGATATGAATCAAAGCAGGAGATGAAATCATTGTTTCATGATATACATGTGTAACTGTTTCAAATACAGTTATTCAAAGTGGTTGAAAAATTGTATATTGTGATATTGAGAAAAAATCGCTTGGTCTTAGTGCCGATGATTTAATTAATAAAATAACTAATAAAACTAAAGTTATAATAATTCAACATACTTTTTGAAAACCTTCTAATATTTCAAAAATTATCAAAATAGCACAAGAAAAAAATATACTAATTATTGAAGACTGTGCACATAGTCTGTGATCAGAGATTAAATGAAAAAGATTATGATCATTTTGAGATTTCAGTATTTTTTCTACTTGAAGAGACAAGGTTATTTCTAGTGTTACTGGATGATTTTTAGTTATAAATAATTCTAATTATTTTAAATCAAAAAAGAAAGTTGAAAATAAACTTAGTCTTCCATCTATTAATTTAATATTAAAAAATCACAATTATAATATTTTTTGATATGAAGCATATAAGTTATATGATTTTTTAAAAATATGAAGAATTGAGATATTTTTACTTAGAAAACTATGATTAATAACTGAAATATTAACAAAATCTGAAAAAAAATGTAAATACAAAGATTTTAATTACAAATTACCAAATTCATTGGCTTATCTTGCCATTAACCAATTTAAGCAATTATGAAAAACCATTAAACACAATATTAAATTGGCTTCATATTATAATGAATGAATAAAAAATAAGAAAATATCAATACTATTTAAAACTAAAACATCTGAAATAAACAATTATTTTAGATATCCTATTTTACTCAAAAACAGTAAAGAAACTGTGTTATTTTATAAATATATGAGAAAAAATAATATTTTAGTATGAAAAAGCTGGTCATGAATAAATATAGCACCACTATGAACAAACTTAAACAACGCAAAATATAAAAAATGAAACTGTAAAATATCTGAAAATATTAGTGAAAGAATTTTATTTTTACCAAATCATAAAAATATTAAAAAAAGGGAAGTAGAATATATTATAGAAAAAATAAATAACTATTAATTATGTACAAATTAAAAGAAATTTTAAATAAAAATACTTGGGATAACTTTATTATAAATGCAAATCTTGAATTTTATAGTTTTTTGCAATCTTGGGAATGGTGAGAATTTCAAGAATTATCTTGAAAAAAAATAATTAGATATTGAATCTATGATTCAAAAGACTTAATTGGTGTTTTTCTTTTAATAAAAGTAAATGCTAAAAGATCTAATTATTACTTCATACCTCATGGTCCAATTATCAAATGAGATTTTTTCGAAATAATAAGTCAAATAATTGAAGAACTTAAGATTTATGCTTATTTAGATAATATGAATTTCATAAGATTTAATTCTCCTATTAAAAATACAATTGAAAATAAAATGAAATTTAAAAGTTTGAATTTCATAAATGCTCCAATGCATGAACATGCAGAAGATACTAATATTTTAGATTTAAA
>JAMOTX010000053.1 GCA_027062145.1 Candidatus Altimarinota bacterium
TGTTTGGGTAAAAGGTAATGACGCAAAGTTTACATACGTAACTAAATCAAAGTTTTTAAGATTGATTTACGAATCATTAAATGAATTTGATATATCTATACCTTTCCCTCAAAGAGATCTACATATAAAAGATTCTATTCCCGTTAATATAAATATAAATAAAAAAGATTTATTAGATTAAAAATAAAAAATGTTTTTCAAAAAAAATAAATTAAAAAATCCAAATAAATATAAAGTAAGAGATGATGATAAAAATACTTTATTTGAAAAAACAGATACAAAAATATGATTATGGGCAAATTACATAATTTTATTTTTTATATTACTATCTGTCTTTTTAGTTTGAGTAGATACAATACCTGAGCTAAGTAATAAATATTTCTTTCAAATATTTATTGCTGATTTAATAATATCTATAGTGTTTTTAGTAGAATATATTTATAGATGGAAACATTCAAATGATAAAATAATGTACCCATTTTATTTTATGAATATATTACATTTATTATCATTCTTACCATTTTTTATATTAGTATGAATATATTGAATATGAACTTACTCAGTATTTATATTATTTAGAATATTAAGAATTTTTAGAATTTTTGAATTAATAGAAAGAATTCCAATAATAACAAAAATAATAATTTGAGTTAAAAAACATAAAATAGAATATTTAGCTTCTATTTCTTTAATACTTATTATTTTAGTATTATTTTCAACTACTGCTTATTATTCTGAATTTTATTATTGAAATAAATTATTTTCATCTTTACCAGAAACTATATGGTGGGCTATTGTTACTATGACGAATACATGATATTGAGACTTAGTACCTATAACGTTTATATGAAAGTCTATTGCTGTTTTATTAATGTTTTTATGACCAATATTAATAACAATACTTTCATCTATTACTGTAATTATTTTTATAGAGTCAACTCAAATAATAGATTTATGAAAATGAAAGAAAAAATGTAATAACTGTTTATATAAAAATAAAAAACATTCAAATTATTGTAATAATTGTTGAAAAAATATATAAAAATAAATTATTAAAATTTAATAATTTATTTTTTTAAATAAAAGATTTGACTATTGTAATCTTTTAACTAATATATCGATCCTTCTTCTATAAGTATCTTTTAAATACTTATATGAAGTTGAAATTCAAAATCCACAAAAGTGGTACAAAGGTATATACATGAAAAAAATAGGCAAACTAAGTTTAATAGCAGCAACAGCAGCAGCAAGTATTTTACATGCGGCAGGTATTCAAAATGCAACAATCTCTGAAAAGGGATCAAAAATTGTAATTTCAACTGGTAAAGGAAGTTCAAAACAAACTATCCTTACATTTAAACCAACTGATTTACTTGCGCTTAATGGTAAAGCTATTACAGCTAAGCTTGATCCAAAATCATGGACAATGTCGTTTAGTGACCCACATGATGGTAAACTTCTCTTTACAAAACAAATTAGTAAAAAACTTTTTGCAAAGAAAATCAAAGAGCCAATCTCTATGATTATCACTTATGCAAAAAAACATCTTACAATGCAGTTAAGTAAAGATAGCGTACCTTCAAGTATGATTATGCTTACATCTGATGCAAAATCATTGCTAGCAAGCCAAATCAGTATGAAACTGGTTAGTGGCAAACTAAGCTTTGCTAAAATGACTATCGATATTCATGCTACTATTCATGCACTTGTTGGTTGTACAGACACAAAATGTACTATCCACAGTAAACATGCAGATGCTATCGCTGCTAACAACTCAGGTTACAAAAAAAAGCTTAAAAAAACAGCTTAAATTTATCCTTTGTCTAACTCTCTTATCTTATAGATTTGAGAGTTTTTTAAACTAAAAAAAAGTTTTAATTAGTTGAAAAGATAAACTTCTCAAGTAATTAAAACTTTTCTAAAAACTATTCTAACAGTATTAAATTTTGAATCTGTATATTTAGATTCAATCCACATATAATCTTTACCTAATTCATCTTCTAAAGATAATTTAGTAATTGTAGTCATATTAGACTTTCTTGCTCCTGAAATATCTATTTTAAAAAACAATAAATATTCTAATATATCTTTTGGTTGTGGTAATACTGGTAGTAAATCATGTTGATTTTCTAGCATTTTTTCTCCTTTTTCACTCGATTTGAGTTGTGAAAATATAATAAAAAAAATAAGTTTGTCAAAACAAACTTATTTTAATTTATAACTCAACTCATAACCAAATCATCATCTATATAAATAGCACATATTTGCCCACTAGCAATTGCTCTTTGTTTTTCTAAAAATTCTACCTTGAATCCTTTTCTTTCTTTAATAATAATACACTCTTGATCAGCTTGTCTATATCTTATTTTACACTTTGCTTTTAAAGGAAATTTAAAATCATTTTTTCATAGGTAATGAAATTCAGATACAAAAAGTTTATCATCAAATAATTCTAAATCATTTGCAGTTCATACAATTATTTCATTTTTTACTATATCTTTTTTAACTATAAAAATAGGTTCTGATTGACCTCAAATATCAAGACCTTTTCTTTGACCAATAGTATAATAAAATACTCACTTATGTTCTCATAATATTTTTCATGAAGTATCCTTAACTATTCCAGTTTTTGGTTTTATTTTTTTCTCTAAAAATTTAGATAAATCTACTTTTCAAACAAAACATATTCATTGAGAGTCTTTTCTTTTTGCATTTGGTAATCAAGCTTCTTCAGCTATTTCTCTAACTCTAGGTTTTTCTAATTTTCCAATTGGAAATAAAGCTTTACTTAATTGAAATTGACTTAATCAAGCTAAAAAATATGATTGATCTTTATTATTATCAATTCATTTTTTTAAATGAAATATTCAATCCTTATCTTCAACTATATTAGAATAATGTCCCATAGCTACTCAATCAAAACCATGTTCTAATGCTTCATCTAAAAATACTTTAAATTTAACCTCGCTATTACACATTATATCAGGATTTGGAGTGATTCATTTTTTATAACCTTCATACATATATCACAATACTTTTTCAGCATATGTATCTCTATAATCAAAGGTAAAAAAAGGTATATCTAAATAAGTTGCAACTTCTTTAGCAACTTCAATATCCTCTTTTGTTGGGCAGAATTCTCATTCTGGAGCCATATAATTTATCATAAATCAAGCTGTAACATCATATCACTGCTTTTTCAATAAATATGCTGAAACTGCTGAATCTACTCATCAACTTAATCAAACTAATATTTTTTTCATCTAAATATGTTATTAATTTTTGTTATTATTTTTTCTTGAACTCAAATCTGATTTTGATCAGTTCATAAATCATCTTCTCTAAATATATATCTTTTTTTCATATCTTCCAATATATTTTGTTTTTCTTCATTTAAAATTTTTAATGCTTTAAACGGATTAGGAACAAAATGAAAAGTCCTTACTTCATCCCTTTGTTGTTCAGCAACCAAATTTCAAAATCACATAAAATTAGCTATTATTCAATTACAGTAAGTATCTAATTTTGTTATTTTATTAATATCTATGAATTCAATATTATCTTTATAAATAAGAGATGATTTTATCACAATTAAATGTCATTTATATATAATTAATAAATCATTATAAAATTTAATATATCACAAAATTAATTTTATAAATGCATAATTAATAAAAATGAAAATTAAAGGAAATATAAAATAATGATTTACATCTCATCATATAGTATCATTAAATTTTAATGATAAATAATATAATATAAAAGCTCACATTAAAAAAATTATTAACTTTAAATACCTAAAAAGTAACAATATCCGATGCCTCCTTATGATCGTATAATCATATTTTGAAAAATAAGTCATTGTGGAAAAAAGTTAAAATTAAAAAACTTGAAATCGTAAATAATATAAAAAAAACTATTATTAATCTCCTTCTTATTATCTCATATCACCTTCATAAACTTTTAATTCAAGTATTAGACATATGTCTATAACTTATTGCCTTCATTCTTTTCATTATGAAATAATACAATCATATTAAAAAGAAAAAATGTATTATAATTAATGTATATTCCATATATATAATATTAATACTAATAACTTCTATTATATAAAAAAATCCTTAAAAATCAATTTTTACTAACTTGTTTTGAAATGTAAATCAAGAAACTATTTGTAATTGATTTTTTTTTAATTTTAATTGTTTACTTAAAAATAAAATTAATTCTTTATTTGCTTTTCAATCTTCAGGAATTGTACTTATTCTTATTTTTAATTTTCAATCACCCATCAATCATCATATCATTGTTTTTTTAGCATTTGGTATTATTCTTAAATCTAAATAACCTATATTTCATTCTCTTTTTATATATTCATTTAAATCCATAAAAAAATCTTTTAAAAACTATATTTTAGAGTATAATCAGAAAGAGTTAAAATAAAATATTAATAACATAAAAATGAAAATCTGATTAGATTTAAGATTTATTAATGATAACCTGTATTCTTGTTTTGTAATTGAATTAGTAAAATGAATTATTAGCCATCAATTATCAAATGATTTTGTTATATATACAAATCAAAAATTAGAATGATTTGATTTTTCAAATTGTATAGTTAAAAAAGTCTCAATACTAAACAATACAATAAAAGAACAAACTGAATACAATTCAATATTAAAAAAAGACAATAATTCCTTAATGTTATTTTTTAATCACTACAAACCTATTTTTTATAAATGAGATTATTATACATTAGTTTCAACCTTAAAAGATGTTTATTATAACAATTTTTCTAACTATTTTCATAAATATATATTTCTATATTTATTAGAAAAAAATTTAAAAAAATCAAATAAAATAATTTGTTTTGATAAAAATACTAGTAACGAATTAATAGAAAAATTTAATATAAAAGAAGAAAATATAAACTTAATTGATTGATTTTTTCCAAACAAAAAATTACTTACTTCAATTGAAGATCTAAAAATAAATATAAGAATAAAGTATGATTTAAAAAATGATTATTTTATATATTCATGATGAGAATGAGTTGAAAAAAATTATGAAAAATTAATTCATGTATTTCATAGATTAAAAAATGAATGAAGTAATATAGATTTAGTTTTATTATGAAAAAATATAACTAAAAATATTCCTCTTAGAAGACTTATATTAAAACTTGAAATGCAAAAAAATATTCATTTTGTTTCAGTTATAAAACAAAATGAAAAAATACTTTTTTATAAAAATTCATTTTGAGTTATTTTCCCAAGTTTTTATGAACCATTCCCTTTTAGGTTAACAGAACCGCTATATTATAACACTAGAATATTAGCTAGTGATTTAAAAAATATAAAAGATGTATTTTCTGAATCAATTAATTATTTTTCTCCAATTTCAATTAATAGTATATATGAAGTAGTTAAAGAAAATATAAATAATAAAAAAATACCTAATTATAATGAAATAATTAATAAATATTCGATAGAAAAAACAATTGCACAAACATTAGATATAATAAATTAATTATGAGCCAATTAACACAAAGAAATATAGACATATTAAAAATAATAGTTGATGAATATATAGAAACTTGAGAAGTTTTATGAAGTAAACTTTTATTACAAAAATATGATTTATGAGTTAGTCCTGCAACAGTTAGATGAGATATGGCAAAACTTGAGACATTAAAATTGATATATCAACCATATAATTCAGCATGAAGACTTCCTACTTCTAAATGATTAAGAGCATTTGTGAATTATTTAATGGAAAGTTCTCCTGATTATTTTTTACAAAAATCAAATATAAAAATTTGAGAAAAGAGAATAGAAAAATTAGCTGATTTTACTCATAAATTATCTTTTACATTAGCAAAAAATACAGAAGAAATTGCTTTTTTTATAATACCTGAAAAACATATCGTTCAGTACTCATGAATTGCTACATTTTTAGAAAAAAATCATAAAAGATTATGAAATTCTATATTTTCTATAATTAAAATGCTTGAAGATAAATTTAATTTTGAAAAATTTATCACTTCTTTTCATTTAAACAATCATATTAATTTATTTATTTGAGAAGAAAATATATTACCATTTTTTAAAAATTATACGATAATTATAAAACAAGTTAATATAGATTGAAATATTTGATATGTATGAATTATTTGAAGCTTGAAAATGAATTATAGTTTTAATATAAGTGCAGTTAGAGGAATTATATAAAAGAAAAAAGTTATTATAATATAAATTATAATAACTTTTTATTTCCTCCTTTTATTTTTCAAACCACTCTTTTATAGTTTGAGTTGATTCATTAATATTCATTTTTGAACCGACTCCCCACCATATATCAATAATCTCTTCTTTTTGAGTTAATCCAAAACAATTAATATTAAAATAATAATGTTTTGATTCAACATAAGAAGTTGGACTATCTGGGAATGGGTGTGATTTTTTACAAAAAAATTTATATACTATTAACATAAAATCATCATATTTAACTCTATCTATTTCTAAAATAATAGCTAATTCTTCATTAAAAGCTTGATTGTAATAATTATAACTTAGCAAATGAGCTGAAATTCCACAATTACCTAAAATAGCCATTTCACAAAGAGCTACAACAACTCCACCAT
>JAMOTX010000054.1 GCA_027062145.1 Candidatus Altimarinota bacterium
GTAATTCTAAGACAATGATACATACTAGTAATTATTGACAGGCTTATGGTAGAGATATTATTTGACTTAGAGTATATTGAATTTCAAAAAATAAAATTAAAAAAATGCTACTAAAAGTTGAATCTATTGAAAAGGATTTTAGAAATTGAAAAGAATGGAATAAATATAATTTTAATTGTGCTAATATTGTTGCTGATATATTATTAGAATGAGATTATAATACATTTACTGCTGCAAATAAAATATGAACACCAGTTATGCCTTTAGATATAATCAATAATGCTTATAAAATATTTAAAAGTGAGAGAAAAATTAAAACAAGTGTAATTTTTTATTCTCAGGTAATAGGAGCAAAAAGTGAATATAGTTTTTCAAAATTTCCTTTGTCTTTATGACAACCATTACATTTATTTGAAGACATTTTAAGTAAAAATAAGAAAAAAGATATAGATGTATTTATTAATAAACAAGTTTGTAGTTTTTGAGATTGAAGATTAGTTTTAGAAGATATAAAATCAAATAAAATTAAAAAAATTGATTATATAGATAAAGAATATTTAAAATTATTTTCTTCATTATTTAATGATATAAAATCAAAATTATGAAAAAACCAATAATATGAATAGCTTTAGGAAGTTGATCAGCAAGATGATTAGCTCATATTTGAATAATAAAGGCTTTAAATGAGATATGAATAAAACCTGATATAGTTTGTTGAACATCTATTTGATCAATAATTGGAGCATCTTATGTTAATTGAAATCTTGATAAATTAGAAAAATGATTTAAAAAATTAAGTAAATATCAAATATTAAAATTTTTCAATATAAATTTAATAGAATGAAATTTACTTGATAGAAAGAAATTAAAGAAATTTTTTAATGATTATATTTGAGATGAAACTTTGAAAATAGAAGAATTATGAAAAAAATATTGAGCTATTGCCACATCTTTTAATTTATGAGAAGAAATTGAATTTTTAGATTGAAATTTATATGATGCAATTTTTTCATCAATTTCAATGCCAGGACTATTTACTCCATATAATTATAAATGAAAATACATGCTAGATTGATGAATTGTTAATCCAGTTCCAGTTTCTTTGTGTAAAAAGTTGTGAGCTGATATTATAATTGCAGTTGATTTAAATGCATCATTAATGTCAGATAATAGTAAAATTGAGTATAATAATGAAGATATCTTAAATTTAATTTGAGATAATGATTTTTTAAGAAAAATTTATAATAAAACTGGTGAGTATTTTAAAAAAGATGCTGAAATTATTGATAAGCAGAATGATAAACCTAATATTTTAAAAACATTTTTTAATACTATCGATATTATGCAATTTAAAATAACAAATGATAGACTTGAAAAAGATAAACCTGATATAATTTTAAGACCTATGCTTTCTAATGTATGAGTATTGGATTTTGATAAAATAGATGAATGTATGTATGAATGAATAAGATGTGTGAAAAAATCAGAAGCAAAAATAAATAAAATTGTTAATTATAAAAATAATAGTATTTTAGCTAAAATAAAAGCATTTTTAAATTAATAATATACAATGAAAAAACCTTTAAATATAATACTAGTTACAGTATTACTTGACATAATATGAATTTGAATAGTTATTCCTATTTTACCATTCATAATTAAATGATATGGTTTTTCAGAATTTTACGTTTGATTAACTTTATCAATTTTTTCTTTATGAATGTTTTTTTGATGATTATTTTTTTGAAAATTATCAGATAAAATTGGTAGAAATAGAACATTAGAAATTACAATCTTTCTAAATATAATTTGATATTTAATTTTTGCTTTTAGTTCAAATTTATGGATTTTTATAATTGCTAGATTTATCGGATGATTATGAGCTAGTTGAATGTGAGTAGGTCAAGCTTATATTTCTGATATTTCAACAGATGAAAATAGAATTCAAAATATGTGACTTATTTGAGCTATGTTTGGAATATGATTTATGATATGACCTGTTGTTTGAGGCGTATTATCAAGTTTTTGAGATAGTTTAAATGTAGTTTGATATTTTTCTGCAATTATTGCATTTTTAAATTTTCTTTTAGTTTATTTTTATCTTCCAAAAGTAAAAATGAAAAAGGCTTGAGTTATAAAAGAAATGAAATTTCATATTACTAATAAAAGTATTTTAGTATTATTTCTAGTTTCATTCATTACAGCTTTAGGTTTTTCTGCTATGCAATCTACATTCCCACTTGTAATGAATGATAGATTCTTATTAGATTCGCAACATATATGATATTTGTTTTGATTTATATGATTTATTTGAATAGTATATCAAGGACTTTTAATTAAATATGTAAAAAAATATCTAAAATGATATCAGATGATAATATTTGGTTTAATTATTTTAATGTTATGATTTATTCTTTTTGCAATAAATAATATATATTATTTAATATTTTTTATAATATTTATGTTTCCAGTTTGATATTGAACAATAAATCCAGCTGCATCTTGAATGTTATCAAAACTTTGAGCTAATCATACATGAAAAGTTCTTTGAATAAATACATCAATGATGAGTCTTTGAAATATAATATGACCATTTTTAGCTGGTAGTATGTATCTAATATGGAGCTGATTACCTTATATTATTTCAAGTGTTTTATTTTTGATTGCTATTACTGTAGTAATTATTAATAGAAAAAAATTTAGTTAAATAAGAAAAAACAATGAATAAAATTACAGAAAATAATTTTAAAGAAATAATAAATAAAGAAAAAATATCAGATATCAATTTCTATTGAATAAATTTTTCATGATATAATTTTACATGAAAAGTTTTTAGTGACTGTATTTTTGAAAAATGCAATTTATCTAATATAGATTTAAGATCTACTACATTCAATAATATAGAGTTTAAAAATTCTAAAATAATGGGGTTGAAATTTGTAGATTTAAATCATTTTTTATCAAATTTTAATTTTAGTGACTGTAATATTTCATTAACATCATTTTATTGATTAAATTTAAAAAATACAGATTTTAATGATTGCGAAATAAAAGAATCTGACTTTAATAATGCAGATTTAGAAAACGTTAATTTTAATTATTGTGATTTAGAAAAAAGTATTTTTGCTAATTGTAATATGAAAAAAACAAATTTTATATGAAGTTATAATTTTTCTATTGATCCAACTA
>JAMOTX010000055.1 GCA_027062145.1 Candidatus Altimarinota bacterium
AACCTCAAAGTTAAACTTTGAGGTTTTTTTATTTATAATTATTTCATAATATATTCACTTTCAGTTTTAAATAATATACGTCCAATTTCTCTATTTCAGAAATCATTTTTATCATATAGTTTTAATACTATATTTTCTCAATAAAAATCATATTTTAAAGAAAAATCATTATCATTAATTGTATTTATTCTTCAGTCAGTAAACAATGTAAATAACGCTTCTTTATCTATACTTGTATTTCTGTATATAGACAATGCTCAAGGGTTATAATCAAGTCATAATGGAATAGTATAATAACTATAATTAGTATAATCTGAAAATTTAAAATAGATTCATTTATCAATAACTTCTTCGAAATTATTAACGAATTTAACTTCCTTAATTCATTTCATCTCTAAGTATTCATAAAATATTTCTTCACCATTTTTCTTTAATAATATTTTAGGAAAAACAGAATCATTTTTTCTATTAGAAGTAGATAATACATCAGTAGTAATTGAATGATCTTTTATAAATATTTTTCATGTTTTTTCATCAATAAAAGCTATTTCATTTTTTCATCAGTCATATAGCTTCAATCCTGTTCAACTAGTTTTTACATTAAAATCATATGATCATTTATCTGTAAGACTAACACCACTTCAAGATTTATTATCTAATTTTGTAACAACACCTCATCTAAATCTATATAAATTAACAGGTTCTTTAGTTAAAATTTCATCTTTTAAAATTCAACTTATTAGTCAATTATCATATTTATTTATATGTGGAACTGGTGAATATACTTCTAGTAAAACTTCACTATATCAAATATTGTCGTTGTTATCAATAAGTGTTATACCTATTTTTTTCTTAAATAATTTATCAAAAGATTTAAAATTTAATTTTAAATATACAAGATTTTTTAATATTTCGATTTGATCTTTATATTCTCAATCGATATTTAAATCATCATCATTTTTTGGATTTCAATCATTATCCGTATCTTTTGTTAAATCAAAATCAATAATAACTTTTTTAATATTCTTAATTCATGAATCTTCATAAATATCATTAGTTAAGTCTACGATATGACCTTGATATACTGGAATTCTAATTGAAGGTAAAGTTAATTCTGGTGCATTCAAATCAGCTTCATTTTGAGGAGCAATAAGAATTTGTTTAGATAAAGTTCATATTATATTTTTATCAAAGGCTTTAATTTTTGCATAATAATAATCATTATCTCTTTTAACTCTAATACTATAATCATTAGTTTTTAAACCTAAATCATACAGTTCCCACTTAGAAACTTCATTAAAATCAATCGATAGTTCAGAATTATCATAATATTGCAATTCAACATAAGAAGAATCAACTGTTTCATAGTTATTTCATTCATAAGAAATAATTGTTCCTGCAAATAATGGTTTATTTAATAATTTTCTAACATCAGTTCATTCAAATGTAATATCATCAAATCATTTAATATAAACATTACCATCAATTCAAACTATTTTTATATTATGAACAAATTCAATATTTTCATATCAATTAACTTTTAAACTATGCTCAGTTTTATCTTCAGTTTCTTCGTTTACAAATCTAATTGTAAAACTATTTGATCAAGCATATAATATTGTTCACTTATTAATATTTATAACTTTTCAAGAAACTAAATTAGAACTTATATCTTTAGCTTCTTTAGTAACAACTTTTGCACCTGATAATTTTCAAACATTTTTAATATAAACTAAATTTTTTCTTTTAATATAAAATCAAGTAGTTTCAATTTCTGTTATTTTTTCAATATCAGAAACTGAATCAATAATATCTCTTTTAATAAATTTTGGTCTATAATCAGTATTATTTTCATTTATATATTTATCTACCCTATTATAAAAAGCTAATCTAAATTTAGATAAAGATTCATTTGTCGGCGATGTAAATCAAATATTTATACTTCAATTATCACTACCAATTTCATGAGAATTATTTATAGATTCATAAAAAATATCTCAATTATAAAATTTATTATCAGAACTATCAACTATAATAGGATTTGTATTTACATGTACCTTAGTATCTTTATATTTTAAATTTTCCTTAAAATATAATCTATTTGCTGCAAAGTATAATAAATCATCATCACCATCATTATCAATATCTATAATATTTGTTACCTCATTTCATTCTAGTTCATCTAGATAATCAAATAATCTATAAGAATGTCCTTTTTCTAAAATATATAATCATTTATATTCACGTTTATATTGTGAATTACTTTCATTTCAAGAACAAGAATTAGAAGAAGACGACGTAGTAGTATTTAAAGCAATTTCATTATTAGTAACACTTGCTAAAATATTTTCTCTACTTTTTTCTACCATTCATTTAGAATAATTTTGTAATGGTGTTTTAATTTTTGACATTAAATCATTACTCATTTCTTTTAATTCTTTCTTATCTGAACCATCATATTTAAATAATTTTTTAGCAGAATCTTTAAATTTATTATTAAAAACATCTAATGCATCATTATATAAATTTATTTTATTTGAATCTTCAAGTCATACTTTTGTTACAACAGGAATTAATCAAATATTTTTAATCTTATTTTTAAATTCTTTATTTTTAATTATTTCTGTATTTATTATATCACTTAAAGCATTAAATTTTTCTCTATTATTATTTTGTAATTCTTTAATAATAGTTTCTTCTTTAGAATAAGTCATTTTATTAACTTCATTCCAAACATTTAAAATTTCTTGCATCCTAGGTTCACTTGTAACAATTTTTGAAGCTAATGCTTTATTTACTAATTGTTTGAATTCAGTATTAGAAACAACATCACTTCTTCATTTATCTAATACATTAACTAATTGTTTAAAATCGGCTCATACTTTTGTAGCTAACAAAATTTGTAATTTTTTCTTATCAACATAACCAGTGTTTTTATCTTCAATATAGTTTTTAATATTATTTCAAGCTTCTTTTAATTGATTATGAGTAGCATCAAGTTCATTTCAAAGTTTTTCAGTATTATTTTTAATTTGTTCTCATGCTTTTTTAAATCACTCGTCAAAATTATTTAATGATTCTCATAATTTTTCTCTAGAATCTTTAAAATCTTTTTTTATACCTTTTTTATTTGCTCCAAATTGATCTTTAAGTGGACTTAAATCTCATTCGGAAAGTTTTTTAATTGTTTCAGTATCGATATTTACATCTATATTTATTTCTTTTGGTAAAGCTCCTCTTAAATCTAAATCAGGTAAAACTGCACTAAATATATTTGTAAAATCATTTGAAATATTATTTATTGGCATAACTATTTGTCTAGCTAATTCAACAATAAAATCAGTATCAAATTCTAAATTTACATATGTAGTTACTTTAATTGCATCTATAAATGGAAATGAAAATTCTGGCATACTTATTTCAAAGAAATCACTTCATAAATATCAACTTCTTTCAGTTAAAAAAGCAATTTGATCACCTGCTCTCCACTCTGGAGCAATAGGTAATGATTTTAACATACACATAGCCTTTGTTAAAAGTTTTATAATACCTAATACTACTTCTATTGATCAAAGCATTTTTGGTAATTTAGGTGGTGGTGGTAAATCAGGTAAATTAACAGTAGGTAGACTTGGGATTGGTGGTAATTCAGGAATTTCTATATCAGGTAATACTGGTAATTGTGGTAAATCAATTCAATCCATCTTTAACATTTCTGAAAATAGTAATGATAAATCTATATCTAAACTAGCATCAATATTGATATCCGGAAGAGATGGTAAATAAAGTGCAGGTAGTGTTGGTAATATTATTGGTTTAGTATGTACAGCAAATTCAGGCAATGAAACAGTTAATCATGCTCTAATATTATGTAAATCTAATATTATATCTGGCCATTTAGGCCAAGTAATAATAGGTATTTTAGGCACTACCATATTTATAAGATTAAACTCTGAATCTAAAGCATCCTGTCTTTCATTTTTACATTCATGACATTCTGATTCAAAATCTATAAATACATCTATAAGCATTTGCCAAGATTTTAAAATAGCTTTAATTAAAATATATAATTCAACCCATGCTTTAAATCTATCTCCATTTTTTCAAATCCGTCATCATAAAACATTAGAAATAATTTCAATATTACATAAAATTTGTTCTAAATAATCTTGTTTTAAATTAATTAATTTATTAATTTTTTCTGGTATTTTTTTATATTCCTTAATTACTTCTAGATTATTTCTTAATCAATCTAGTAAAAAATCTATATCAAAATCTATATTAATATCTCCATTAATATTTCAGCTAATATTTCCATTTCATAAATCTTTTATTTCTTCTTTAGCTCTATTAATTTCATCTTCCCGTTGTTTTAAAGTTCATTCCCGTAATAAAATTGTTTTATCAATTTCAGCTTTGGAAATCCAAGGCAAACTAATATCAACAGTTTCTTGCTTAATATAAACTAAAGGTAATGATCATATAAATTCATAAGCTTCTTTTATTCAAGAATTAACTTTTTCAACTTTTTCTCAAATTATTTTATTATCACTCGTGATAGCATTTTTTGATGATTTATTATCATTTCAACTTGTTTCTCACCAAGTACTATCAAATACTCAACTAAAATCTGGTAAGATAATAAATAAGGTTGGAAAATCTGTTAATTTATTTGCGATTTCCTCAATTTGTCTAGTTACCCAATCCATTAACCAACTTGGAAATGAAGAGATTCTAGTTTGTTGAATTTTGATAATATCTCAAAAATTTCAATCATCATCAGTAGATAAATCTAAAGTAATAGATACATCTTCTCATCATTGAGTAAATAATGGAGTAATTGGTTCTTCAGAAAAATTTCATGGTAAATATCAAAATATTTTCTCTACTAGTCCTTTTTTATCTCAATCAACTAATTTTTTTAATATTCTATTATCTTCTTTTGATTTTTCTAAAGGAGTTTGACTTGTTCAACAATTTCAATTAATAATTCAAAAACTTGCATTTGCTCAATATTGTGGAATTCATATTGATCATACATCTCATCCAGATCAATCTCAATTACAAAAATCCATTTTTTTAGCAATAACTATACAATTTCACCCTGGAAATAATGGACTTAATGCTTCTGGTAAAATATTACCCATAACACTAGCTGGTCATCAAAAACATATTGCAGTTCAAATTCAACCTGTTAAAGTTGGAGTAATAAACATTCTGAAAAAATTTGTAACTGAATCAATTCATAACCGTCCTCATGCTCATAAACTATTTGACGAACATGTAGTATCTAATCAAATAGGTGAAATAGGCCAAATCATTGGAATAGGTATACATCACCATGGTCCATATAATGGAAGTCCTGTCATTGCTGAAATAACTGGCAATCATTCATCAATTTTTAATCAGTCTCAAACAGTATTTCACATGAAAACTGGATCCGATCATGGAGCTAATGGAGCCCAATTTAATGGTGAAGCAAAACATGATGCATTTCAACAACTAAGTCAATTTAAAACTTCTTGTATTCAATCTAATTGTTCATCTATTTTTTTAAAATCATCTCACATACCTATTTCTACACTAGAATCAGTACCTCAAAAAACCGTTTTTAATACACTTCATTCTAAAAAATCTTCATCATTAGGAACTCAATCTTCATCAGAATCTTTATTCATATTACTTAACTGTTCACTAGCATAATTTTGCATAGCAGTTGTATTATTTGGATCAAATAATTCATCAATGTAATCAGGTATTCAATTTCAATTAACATCTATAGTATTTTTTTCTAATTCAGGTGGTAATTGAGATTTATTTGAATCACAAATAGGTACTCTAGATCATAGTAAATAAGATCTGATATTTGTTGATCTAAATAATTTTATAGGATTACTACAGTTTTGATTATCTTTTTTAATAATTATATCTCCATAATTATCATCTCAAACTTCTTCCCTTTCAAATAATCAAACTTCCATATAAGAATATTGAATAGGTCTAACTTTTGCCTTATAATTAATAACAATTTGATCTCAACTATTTAATTCTAAATCACTGATCAAAAAATTAAATCAAACCTCTCATCAAATAGCTTTTTTATCTGGATTTCATACAACATTAACTGACGATTGCTCCAAAATAAAAACTTCAGGAACTCTTTCAGAAAATGCTATATTATTTATTTTGTTATTTGTAGTATTTGTAAGTGTTATATTAACATTAATAATATCTCAAGATGAAAGATATCAATCATTAACGTCTTTAAATATTTTTTCTATTTTAACTCATGAATATTCACTATATTGTGTTTTCATAAAAAATGAAGATGCTTTACTTTCCGGTAAAGTAGCATTTCATGCCAATATCTCTGAATAATTTACTTCTTCTTTTTTAGAACTAAATGGATATTTAATATACAAATATCTTTCAAACTGACTATTATCTGCTCAATTTTCGCTTGGTTGATGTAATCAATCAAAATAAATTAAAGAGTTATCACTTCTAGGATTTTCACTTAATTTAATTCAATTTCATTCAGAAACTTTCAACTTAGTAAACTTAGGCTTAACAGATTCTCCTCATCCATAAAATATATTTATTTCTCA
>JAMOTX010000056.1 GCA_027062145.1 Candidatus Altimarinota bacterium
ACCTTTTATTTAAGTTATCTGTTGATAAAACCCATAAAGTGAGATATCCAATCCCTGCTTTTGAAGCTAGTTTAGTTATTTTTACAACATTAGTAGCTCAAGCTATATGTCATGCAACTGATGGTAAGAATTTACTTTTTGCCCATCTACGATTTCAATCCATTATAATTCCAAGATGATTTATCATAATTTAATTTATTATTAAATGTTCTGGATTAGCTAATTCATAAAATTTTCATTTATTAGCCATTAATTCGTTATATTTTCAAGACTCAATTATTTTTCAATTTTCCAACATAAAAATTTTATCAGAATTTTGAATGGTAGATAATCTATGAGCAATCACAATAGAAGTTCTTCATTTCATAAGTTTATCTAAGGCTTTTTGAACTAATTTTTCAGTTTTATTATCAAGTGCTGAAGTTGCCTCATCTAAAATTAATATTTTAGGATTTTTTAATAATAACCTAGCAATAGTTAATCTTTGTTTTTCTCAACCACTAAGCTTTAAACCTCTTTCTCATATCTTAGTTTCAATTCATTTTTTTAGTTTAAATACAAATTGAGCTTCTGCGTATTTTATAGCATTATTTATTTCTTCATTAGATGCTTTTGGATTAGCATATAATAAATTTTCTTTTATAGATGCATTAAATAAACTATTATCCTGCATTACAATACCAATGTTTTTTCTAATAGAATCTTTTGAAATATTATTAATATTTTTTCAATCTAGTAATATTTCTCATTTTTCTATATCCCAAAATCTAAATAGTAAATTAACAATTGTTGATTTTCAAGCTCATGTATTTCATACTAAAGCTATTTTTGTTCATTTTTCTATTTTTAAATCTATATTATTTAGTACTTTTCTCTTATTATATCAAAAAGATACTTTTTTAAACTCAATATTTCAAACTACATTTTTTGATTTCAATGAATCTCATATATTAGAATCTATTTTTAAATCTCAAAATTCGTCATAAAAATTATTAACAGATGATATATATTCCTGAACTTGTCTTAATTTACTAAAAATGAAACTAATAGGAAAATAAATATATCAAATAAATGAAAAGAAAAGAAATAATAATGAAAAACTAATTTCTCAAATAATTAATAAATGAAATCCATATGACAATACTAATAATCTAGATATCATTACTAGAAATCAAGTATAAATATCTGCAACTGACCACCTTTTTGATACTTTTAATTGTTTTCAAATTGTTTTTTTATCCAATTTTTCCATCATTTTTCAAAACTTTTTTTCTAAAGTTAAAGTCTTAATTAATGATAAATTTAATAGTGCATCTCAAAAAATTCAATATGATTTGTCCCAATCTTTATTAACTTCTTTTTGTAATTCAGATGTTTTTCAATTAAAGTAAAATCAAATAAAAATCATAAATGGTAACATAGCTAAAGTAGCAATAGCCATTCTATAGTCAATATAAAACAAAACAAATACCATCAATATAATTCAAGAAAGATTTTTTATTAAATCTAAAAAGAAAAAGAATAAAAAATTAAATTGATCCATCAATCATCTATCAAATTTTTTAAAAAGACTTCATTGTTTTTTATTTAAATATGATTCATAATCCATTGAAATAATTCTATCTGTCCATTTTCTATAAAATGCTTCATGAAATTTTAAAACTGATTTATCAACCAATAAATAACGGTATATAAAATTTATAATTAAAGCAAATATAATATATGCTCACCATATTATCATTAAGTAATAGATATCACTAAATACTACTTTTTCTTTTCAAGAGATAAATTTTTCAATAAAATCTATTATTTTTATATAAAAAAATGGTTCTATAATCCATGTAATTGCAACAATAAATCAAAAAAATGAAATCATAAAAAATTTCATTTTTCAGTTTACTTCTATAAAATTATCAAAAATTTGTTTTATAACTTTTTTATTTGTCATTACACTTATTTTAAACAACTATTTTATCCTCTGGATTTATTACTACTTTTTTATAAACACTTAATTTTTTATCCTTGTTTGTAATATATAAAATTGGTGATGCTATAAATATAGAACTATATGTCCCAACAATAGTACCAAATAACATAACTAATATAAATCCTGATATAGTTTCAGGTCAAAAGAAGAAAATAGTAATTAATACAAAAAACAATGTAAGACTAGTATATATACTTCTAGTTAAAGTTTCTTTTATTGAAAGATTTATTATTTCATATAAGTCTTTACCATTTTTTCATCCCTTTCAAGCATATTGTCTTAAATTGCTTCTTATTCTATCAAATACAACGATTGTATCATTTATAGAATACCCTAGGATTGTAAGTAAAGCTGTTATAAAGAAAGTATCTATTTGAAATTCTGGAAAATATATTGATGTAAATATATATAATCAACTAGATATAATAACATCATGAAATAATGTTATTACAGTAATTGCAGCAAATGATATAACGGAAATTCAAGACACTACTCATGAAAAAGCAAATGTTACGTAAAACGTAATAGCTATTATAGCTAATGCAAGTGTAATAAAAGCTGTATCTCTAATATAATCTCAAAAACTTTTTCAAATATTTATATATTTAGCTTCAATTACTGAATCATCTTGTGATTTAATAGTATTAAATACTTTTAATTTAAAATCATTTTTATATTTATCTATTTTTTTATCATCTGAATTATCATAAAATCAGACAACAACAGCTACAGTTTTTTCACCTGTAATTCAATATACATTAATATTGTTAATAATCTCATTTCATTCATCTAAAAATTCTTTTTTTTCTAAGTTTAATTGATTTTTAACTTCTTCGATATCAATTGAATTTTCGTAATTATAATCCATTTGTATTCATCAAGTCATATCAATACCTAAATTTAATTTAGGAACTAATAGTAAAAATAATGATAAAACGAATAAAACAATTGAAATTCAAAGATAAACCGATCTATTTTTTAAAATGTCCATAATTTTTATATTATAATAATAATCTGAATATATTGTATATAAAAAGAAAAAAAAGCAAGTAAATAAAACTAAAAAAATTTGAATATTAAAGTAAAATACATAGAATTGAGCAGTTAAAATTAATATAAATAAATGATTAAGAAAATAATACAATTAATATTCCATATTATCAATGTAGTATTGATATGAATAACTATTTGATTAGCCTTCATATCTATATTTAAAAAAGAATGGATAGAACAATTTATTGAATGGATGAAATTAACTATAGAATCACTATGAATGTGGAACTATTTAATTGCATGATTTAGTAGTTTAATTGAAGCTTTTCCAGTTTTATGAGTTGTAGTACCGTGACAAAATATATTATTAATAGTATGATGATTTTTTGGACATATAGATAATATGCATTTAATATATATTATTATTATAGCCTCAATATGAGCAATAATATGAAATCGGATTTGATATACATTATGAAAACATTACTGAGATAGTTTTTTTAAAAAATATTGAAATCGGTTTTGAATATGATTAACCGAAGTAAAATATTTAAAAAAATGAATTAATAAATGGTGAGCTTGGTGAATTATACTATGAAAATTTCATCCAATGACTAGAGCATTTCTTCCATTTATAGCATGAAGTATGTGAATGGCTAGTGTTAAATTTATGATATACAATATTATTTGATCAATAGTTCGGGCATTAACTATAATATTACTATGAGTTGTGTTTGTTGAATACTATAAAATAATATTAGAATATATATGATACATCATGATGTTTATAATGTTTATCGTATGATTATACATATATAAATATAAGAAAAAAGAATTTATGCAATATTTACATGAAAAAAACAAAGAATTAGAAGAATTACATAAATAAAAAATATTACTATTTAATAATTTAAAAAAAATGATTGAAAACTTACCAAAAGAATTATCAGAAAGATTATCTGAAATATACACAAAAGATGAATTAAAAATAATAGAATCTGGTTTTTTATGTACACACAGAAAACCTACATTTAGAATTAATACATTAAAAGCTAGTACAAAAGAAATATTAGATGAACTAAAAAAATCAAATTTAGAAGTAGAAAAAATTAAATTTTTAAAAAATTGATACACTCTTTTAAATTGAGAAGAAAAAGACTTATGGGAATTAGATTTTTATAAACAATGAAAAATTTATATGCAATCAATAGCTAGTCAATTGCCAGTTGATTTATTAGATATTGAAGATTTTCATAAAATATTAGATATTACAGCTGCACCAGGTTGAAAAACATCACAAGCATCTGCATTATTAAAAAATACATGAGAAGTAATAGCTAATGACAATAATCAAATTAGAATTGATAAACTTAATTATACACTTAATAAACAAGGTTGTAAAAATGTAAAAGTTATCAAAACTGATGCTAGATTAATTGCTGAGAAAAATATAGATGAAGATGGAGAAAGTAAATTGTATAAAAATTATTTCAATCATATAATTGCTGATTTACCATGTTCAGCTGAATGAAAAATAAATTTAAATAAAGAAAAAACTTACTGATTTTGGAATTTATGAGTTGTAAAAAGAAATTTTAAATTACAAAAAGAAATTTTAAATTCAATCATTCCTATGCTTAGAGTTGGTTGAACTCTTATGTATTCAACATGTACTCTTGCCCCTGAAGAAAATGAAGCTGTAGTACATATGATATTATCATTATATCCTGAATTTGAACTTCAAGATATAAATATAGATTATAAAAATGCTAAAAATTGAATTAAATGATTTTGAAAACATGTTTATAGAAAAGATGTAACTAAATGTATTAGAATACTTCCAAGTGAAGAAAGTGAAGGTTTCTTTGTCGCAAAATTTAGAAAAATAAGTTAAAAAAATAAAAAAGATTAGAATTTTAAAATTCTAATCTTTTTTATTTAGTAATTAACCATATTCAAACTCAAATTATAGCTAACCACAGATTTGTAATATTTGACACTAATATATTTTCAAAGGCATCTAAGGTCTTATTTCTTCTGAATAAAGCAAGAACTGATTTAAATTCTGGCCAAGAAGTAAGTGTAGCTAAAACTAAAAATCAAATAATTCATTTTGGTGCTAATGATGCTTCAGCTGTAAAATCTACAACTGGATCTAAGAAATATCAACTAATTAATAATATTAATCATAAAGGTAAATAAAGCTTACTAACTTCTTCTGAGTTTTCTTCAATAACCTCTTCATTTTCTAATTTTCTAGTAAATAGATATATACTTACTAAAAATGATAATACAATCCAATACAAATAATAACTTTCAGGTATTTGAAAGAAAACAACTGCAAATATAGCCGTTAATATAAAGGAAGTAACAAAAAATAAATTATGTTTAAATTTCCTTAATTTTAACAAATAACCAGTTATTAATATAGCTATAAATAATAAAATTGGATTCATTACATTTGATCACAGTGGTGTACTTGCTGCGAATAAAACATTTCATCCTATTAATCATACTATTAATACAAGTGCTTCTGGTCCATTAGTAATAAATCATGTAATTTTACCAACTCATTTTACATTTTTAAGAGCTGATAGTATTAGTTCTATACTAAATCAAACTAAAAACATCAATACGATTATTCAAGAAGCTCATAAAAATGATTCATTAATATTTCATCATAAAAATATAGCTGAACCTATAAAAAATATTAAAGTTATTCACCAAATAACAAAATCTAATTTTTGAAGCGAATCAAAAAGTAATTTTTTCATATATTTTAATTATTAAACTTAAATAATACAACATCTCCATCTTTCATAATATAATCTTTACCTTGTAAAGATACTTTTCATGCTTCTCTAGCTCATGACCAACCTCCAAACTCTACTATATCTGACCAATTAACTACATCAGCTTTAATAAATCCTTTTTCAAAGTCTGTATGAATAACTCAAGCAGCTTGAGGTGCACTATCACCTTTATGTATAGTCCAAGCTCTTACTTCTTGTATTCAAGCTGTAAAATAGTACATTAAACCTAATGCATCATATGAAGCTTTAATTAAATCATCTAAACCTGTTGATTTTAATTCCATTTCATCTAAAAATTCTTTTTTTTCTTCTTCAGACATTTCAATCATATCTGATTCTAATTTTGCACAAATAGGTACAACTTTTTGATTGTTTCAAACTCAAATTAATTCTCTTAATTCATCTTCTGTAGCTGACATCATATCTTCAGAAACATTACATGCATAAACAAATGTTTTATTTGTTAAAAGATGTAAATCATAAAGAGATTCTAATTCTTCTTCATTTAATCACATATCAGTAACTAATATTCATTTATTTAATTCTATTTCTATTTTTTTATAAACTTCAATAGCAAATGCTAATACTTTGTCTGATCTAGCTTTTTTAGCATCAGATATTATTCTTTTTGTAACAGTTTCAATATCAGCCATTATTAATTCTGCATTAATAACCTCTATATCAAATTTTGGATCTAC
>JAMOTX010000057.1 GCA_027062145.1 Candidatus Altimarinota bacterium
ATGTATTACCATTAGTAGCTTGAGATTTTAGAAATAAATGAGCACCAATTTTAGAAAAAGAATGTAAAAATAATAATGAATGTAATGAATGATATATTTGTACAGAAGATACAAAAATATGTTTACCAAAAGAACTTGCAACAAGTTGTGAATATACCTGATGAGATATATTATTTTGAAATATTGTATGTAATTCTTGTCCTTGTAATAATTTTTTAGATTTTACTTCAACACTTAGAAAATGTGATATTATATTTCCGGCAATTACTTCACCTGATTGAAAAGAAATATATTGAAAAGGGGAATTGTATCAAATACAATAAAAAATAACTAATTTAAATTAGTTATTTTTTATTTTCTAAAACTTTCAAGTATTTCATGAGCAATATCTTTTCATCATAATCAGAAAGCAAGTCCTCATGCTAATGCTAGCATAGAAATAAATCAAATTAAAATAGTATTAGTTATTTCTGTTGCAATTCAAATTTTACTTAATACTACCATAAGTGTAAAAAATAGAACTATTACTTTTGCTCAACTAGCTATTATTTTAGCTGTTTTTTGTTTTGTTAAATCAAGAGCATGAAATACTACATCATATATAAAATTGGCAAATCTTACTCCAAAAAATCAAATAACAACAGCTATAAATAAGCTAGGAAGGTAAGTAAGTAAATCTTTTAAAAAATCTTCAACTTCTTTTATTCATATAATTACTATTGATAATCTAAAGAATACTAGGAATACATAGTATGAAATAGCTTTAGAAACTATTTCATTAATTTTTATTTTATCTGAAAGTTTAGTTTTTATTTTTTCAGTTTTCTTTTCTTTAGAATTTGTTTTTATCTCTTTTAGGTCATTTTCAAATTCTATATTAAGATTATCAATTAATTCAATTATCTTAAATTTTTTGAAAAGATACATTACAAATTTATGAATAGCAATAGATATAATTATTCATATTCATAATATTAAAAGAGCTCATATTATTTTTGGTGAATATATTTCTATACTTGTAATAATAGATGAATATAAATTTGTAATAATTTTATCTATGTTGATTTCAAACATTTTTATTTATTAATAAATATTATTTATATCTAGTTTATCATATTTTTAGAAAAAAACAAAAAAATATTTGACTAACTAATTAAAAAAAATACAATGCTTGAGCACTAAAAGGCATATATGCGGGGGTAACATAAAAGAGTGAGTGTACTAAGGCTTCAACCCTTGGGTGTGCGAGTTCAAACCTCGTCCCCCGCTCCATTTAAAATACAGCTTAGACCTTATCATTTAGAATAATCTAAAAAATGAGTTTTGAGCTTTATTTTTTGAAAAAATTAAGTAAAATAAATAAAATATTAATATTAAAAATTTAAATTATGGCAAATAGTCACGGATTAAAATCAAATATAGTAAAAAAACAAGCCGCTGCTAGAAAATTAGCAAAAGGTAAAACTAAAAGAGATCATACTGCTTATATAGGTAATGAAAATCCTCAAGTAAGAAAAAATCAATCATATAAAGATAGAAATCATTATTTAGAAAATAAACAAAAATTTCCAAAGAAAAAATTAAAATCAAAAAATATAGCTACTCTTAAAGAACAAGGTGTTTTAGATGAAAGAGGTTTTTTCGTTAAAGGTAAAAAGAAAAATTTTGAAACTAAATCAATGGTAGATACAAAAGGGTTAGACTTTTATGGTATGCCTAGATAATAATAGCTTAGTAGAAATACTAAGTTTTTATTTTATTATTAATAAAAACTTATGCAAAGATTCTATTTTCCAAACTTAGAAAGAGGAGATGATAATATAGTTATTAAAAATCCTGATTTATTAAATCAATTAAATAAGGTTCTTAGAGCAAAACCTTGAAATGAATTCGTATTTTTTAATGGTGAAGATGAAATTGATTTTATTTTTGAAATAATGTCTATTGAAAAAAGAGAAGCATATTTTGAAAAAAAATGAGAAATACAAATAAATAGTGAAATAGATTTTGATTTAAATATTATTTGAGCTCTACCTAATAAAATAGATAAAATAGAATATATTATACAAAAATGAGTTGAAGTATGAGTAACTGGATTTTACTTTTTTAAATGAGAAAGGAGTCAAAAATTAGTTTTGTCAGAAAATAAAATAGAAAGATTAAATAAAATTATTATTGAAGCTACTGAACAATCAGGTAGATCAAGAGTTCCAGAACTTATTGTAGAAGATAATATAAATCTAGAAGATTTTAAAGATAATGAAAATATTATTTTTCATACTATGGATGATGATTCTTTTAATTTAAAAGATTTGAAAATAAATTATAATAATTGAATTAATTTATTCGTATGACCAGAATGAGGTTTCTGTGAAGAAGAAATAAATATATTTAAACAGTTATGATTTAAAAAAGTACATTTGGGTAATAGAATATTAAGAACAGAAACAACATGAGTTGTCGCAGGTTTCTTTTTGATACAAAATAAATAATATAATAAAAAGTCAAAATTAATTTTGACTTTTTATTTTGTTTAAGTATAAAGTTCCTTACATGAGATGAGGGTGTTTTCATTAACAAACATTAATTCTCTGTATTAAAATATACTGTATATATATTTTTCTTAGAACCGATCATTTCATCGGAAATTAGAGATAAAGTAAATCTTAATGAAGAATGTTATTTTAATATTAGATTTATGTATATTCTCTAGTTTGAATAAATACGAGGTGTTCGAATATTATATTAAGCGATCCTTGATATAATGCCGGTTCGACTCCGGATCACCTCACCAAAAAAGGGGAATTAAAACTTATATAATATTTTTTAGAAAATATTATATAAGTTTTTTCTTTTATATTTACTTTTAGTTAAAATTATATAATATTATTTTGAAAAAAATAGTTATCTATTCTATAGGTAACTATTTTATTTATTACTTAAAAAATATAAATGTTTTTATTAAACTATTTAGTTAAAAATGATTTTATTGATATAAAAAAGAAATGACAAATTAAGTCTGATTTATTATCATGAATTACAGTTGCTCTTGCTTTAATTCCTGAAGCAATTGCTTTTTCTTTTGTTGCAAAAGTTGATCCAATGGTTTGATTATGGGCAGCTTTTATTATGGGACTTATGACTGCTATTTTTTGAGGTAGACCTTGAATGATTAGTGGTGCAACTTGAGCAATGGCTGTTGTAATGACACCTCTTGTTTTAGATAAATGATTAGAATATTTATTAGTAGCAGTAATATTAGCTTGAGTTATACAGGTTTTATTTTGATTATTTAAGCTTTGAAAAATAGTTAGGCTTATTCCTCATTCAGTTATGCTTGGTTTTGTTAATTGATTAGCAATAATTATATTTCTTGCTCAAATGACACAGTTTCAAAATGCTTCTTGAGAATGGTTATCTTGAACAGCTATGATTATTATGCTTTTGTTAGTATTTCTAACTATGGCAATTATTTATTTTTTACCAAAATTTACTAAGGCTATTCCTTCAGGTTTAGCATGAATAGTTATTGTTACATTATTAGTTATTTTTGTTCCTCAATTATCTGAAACATGAACGGTTGCTACTTATTTAGCACAAAATTGATTTTCTACTTTACAGTGAGCTTTTCCAAGTTTTCATATTCCAAATATTGCTGATAACTTTATGGAAGTTTTAAAAGTAGTTTTTCCTTATTCATTAATTTTGGCAATTATTTGATTAACAGAAAGTCTTATGACCTTGACTTTAATTGATGAGATAACTAATACTAGATGAAAAGCAAATAAAGAAGCTATCTGACAATGAATAGCAAATATGACTTGTTGATTTTTTGGTTCAATGTGAGGTTGTGCAATGATATGACAATCAATGATTAATATATCTAATGGTTGAAGAAAAAGATTATCAGGTATTTCAGCATCAATATTTTTAATATTATTTGTTGTTTTTTGAACTACATTAATTATGAAAATACCATTAGCTGCACTTGTTTGATTAATGTTTATGGTAGTGATAGGTACATTTGCTTGGCCAACTATTAAAATGCTTAATAAAATACCTAGAAGTGATGCTTTTGTTATTGTTTCTGTTACATTAATTACAGCTTTTTCACATAATTTAGCACTTGCTGTTGTTAGTTGAGTGATTATATCAGCACTTGTGTTTGCTTGGCAAAAATCTCAAGAAATATCAGCTGTTAAAACTATTAATTGAAAAATAACTAAATACAAATTAGATTGACCATTATTTTTTGCTTCTATTTCAAAATTTAAAGAAATATTTGATGTGAAAAATGATACAAAAGAAATAGTAATAGATTTTGCAGACTCTAGAGTAATGGATCATTCTGCTATTGAGGCAATTAATAATATTACAGAAAAATATAAAAAAGAGTGAAAAAAACTACATTTAATTCATCTTTCTTCTGATTGTATTAAATTAATAAAAAATGCTGATAAAATTGTAGAAGTAAATATTTCAGAAGATCCAAAATATTTTGTTGCAGATGATAAATTGGCAGGGTAATTTGCTTTTGTATTAATTTTATTTATAATAGAATTAATAATGTTAAGTAAATTTAATATGTCTGAATTTTTAAGAGAAAGTAAAGCTTTAGAAATCAAGGAAAAAATGGAAAAACTTTGATTAATAGAATTGGAAAAATTAGAAATAGAATTTATTTCTAATAATAAAAGAGATTTTCCAGAATTTTCAGAAATTGCAAAATTAATAATTGATAATTGGGAAGATCATTTAAAAAAACAAGAATTACGTAAAGAAATGTTCGAATCTGTTAAAATAAATTGAGAATCAATTCAAAAAATAATCAATGATTAATTGATTATTTTTTTGTTAATCAATTTTTTTGAATATTCTATATTTAGAATAAATTAATAAATAAAAATTGTTAAAATGAATAAACAAGAACTAGAAAATAATATAAAAGAAATAATAGAACTTTACAATAATTTACAAAAAAGTTTACATGATACTTTAAAATGAGTAAAAGAAAATTGTAGAGAAAGAGATATATTGGAAGAATTTATCTGATTTTTATGAATTGAAAATACTGAAGAAACTAGATTTGCTGCATATTCTAGAATTGTATGATTACATGAAAATGCATTAGAATTATATTTAAATAAAACTAATTTATCTGATAATGAAAAAAGAGACAAAATAGATTTATCATATAAATTTGTAGCAGATTATCATAGTGAGATACAAGCACTTATTATAACAGTTATAGAATCTAAATGATTATTAACTCCTTTTTATCTAGAGATTTTTAAATGAGTTGCAAATGTATGATTGGCTTTTAATGATTTTTTTCTACCTTGGAGAAACCATATTGTTAATTGAATAAATAAAGATTTAGAAGACGAATTCAATAATGATTCGGATAAAATTATAAATTTTTTAAATGAAAATAATTTATTTGATAAAGGACATAATGGAGAATTAGCTGATAGATCATATTCTGCTTTAGTATTAGAAAATGATAAATATATTTCAAAAAGTTATTCTGAAGTATTTGAAGAAGAAATTAATGATATAATAGCAGAATTAGATAGTTTTATTATAAAATTATCTAGTTTAGAAGATGAAATATATAATTCAAAAGAATATTATATAGAATATTTAAAAGCTATTAAAGATGCATTTTTAGAAAAAAATATTGATAATTTGGTTGAAAAATGGTCAAAAGTTGATGAAAAATGGATGAAAATAAAAACACCTTTTCAAATAAGTCATCCACTTGAATTTTATGAAGATAAGTATAGAAAAGCTGTTGCACCAGAATGGGACTTAAGAATACTTAATACTGTTTTTGAAAGTGATGTAGAGGCTAGTATAGAGTTTATGTATGAAAATATTTATGATGAAATAGGTAGAGATAAATATAAATCTAGTTATGTATTTTCACTAGCTAATCAAAAAAGAGTTCAACTGTATTTAGCTTCACCTGTATTGTATTATTCTTCAGAGTTAACTGGTCTTTTTTCAGCACAAGTAGTTCCAAATGATGAAGTAATAAGTAAAGCTGATTGAAAGAAAATTTTTGCTTTCCCAGAAATGGTTTTAGCAAATAAAAGAAATGAGCCAAAAATGAAATTGCAATCTGTTATTTTTGATGATAAATTATTATCAGAATATAGAGAGAGTCTTTTTTGAAATGATGATATTTTCTATAAAATATATGATATTGAAACAATAGGTCATGAATATGGTCATACACTTTGGCTTGATTTAGATACTGAAGTTTTGATGAATAAAAAAACATGAGTATTTAAGAATATTGAAGAGTTTAAGGCAACAACTGGATGATTAGTTATGTATTTTATGAATGAAAAACTAGCTCCAACTTTGCAAAAAGAACTGATGATTCATCATGTAATTAGGTGTA
>JAMOTX010000058.1 GCA_027062145.1 Candidatus Altimarinota bacterium
TGAACTTGCTTGAATAAGTGAAGAAAAAGCAGAAAAGATTTTGTCTTATTTTGAAAAATGAAGTAGATCTCATAGTGCATGGTTAACTTTTATGTATCCAAGACTTTATATTGCTAGACAACTTTTAAGAGATGACTGAGTAATTTTTGTTAGTATTGATGATAATGAAATAGCTCAATTAAAATTGATGATGGATGAGATTTTTGGGGAGGAGAATTTTGTAACTATTTTTAAATGGAATAAAACTTCAACACCTCCTAGTTTATCTAGTAAAATTAGACAAAAATATGAATATATTTTGTGTTACGAGAAAAATTATTCATCTCAAATTTATAATTGAGGTATAACTAGTTGATGAGATATGCCTCTATTAAATGATTCCAATGAAGAAAAAATATTAATTTTTCCAAAAGAAGTTGTAAAATTTAATATCAATTGAATTTTCAAAAAATGAAAATACTGAAGAATTGAATTACTTAATGATATTGAAATTAAAAACTGAATATCAAATAAAGATCTTAAATTAAAATGAAGATTTAAATGGATTCAAGAAACATTATATAAAGAAATTAAAAATTGAACTATATTTGTTATAAAATCTGATAATTTTGCTATTAGATATCTAAGAACTTGAGAAAGAATTAAAAAACCTTCTGATGTTATTTCAAAAACAGAATGTTGAGTTTGAACTAATGAAGATGCAAAGAGAGAAATAGATAATTATTTTTTAAGAAATTTTTCAGATAAACTTTATCCAAAACCAACAAGTTTAATTAAATATTTAACACAATTAATTACTTCTGAATGAGATATTGTTTTAGACTTCTTTGCCTGAAGTTGAACAACAGGCGATGCAGTAATGCAATTAAATGCTGAAGATTGAGGAAATAGAAAATTTATTTTAGTTCAACTACCAGAACCAATTGATCCCAAGAAAAATAAAGTTGCTTATGATTTTGTTAAAAATGAACTATGAATAGAAAATCCAACTATTTTTGATATTACAAAAGAAAGATTAATTAGAGCCGCAAAAAAAATAAAAGAAGAAAAAATAAATCCAAAAATAAAACAGTTAAAAGAAAAACTTACTGAATTACAAAATCAATTAAACTTAGAAAGCAAAGATGAAGAAATTCAAAAAATCCAACAACAAATTCAAAATTTACAAAATCAAGATTTATGATTTAAAATTTTTGAAACTGTGCCACTGTGGGAAGATTATTTTGAAAACTTAGATAAATTAGATGAAGATACAAATCAGCAACTTGAATTATTTGAAAATCTTTCAGAAAAAGATTTAGAAAATTTACTTACTACTTGGAAAGTTTATGATGGAATTAAATTAACTGAAAATTTAGATACTATTGATTTAGATTGATATAAAGCATTTTATCACCAAGAAAAAGAAATAATTTATTTTATTTATAAATGATTTTCTATCAACAACCTAAAAGCTTTTATTAAAAAAATAGACGAAGAAGAAAACTTTCTGCCTTTAAAAATAGTGATTTGGTGATACAATTTTGAAAGTAAAGTTTTAAGAGAAATAAATGAAGGGTTAAAAAATTATTTAAATAAAAAGTGAATAACTAATTTTACAATTATTACAAGGTATTAAGATGATTGATGTAATTGTTAATAACTGGAAAATTATTTTTTGAATTATTTCAATTATTTGATGGATTGCTTCATCTATTTGGTGAGTTATTCAATATTTTAAAAACCAAAAAGCACAAATAGAAATTGAAAAATTAAAAAGCAAATTAGAAATAGAGAAAGATAAAAATTTGCTTAATGATAGAAAATTTAGAGAAGCTTATGAAGAATTTATTTCTCTAATGTTTGAACTCTTAAACAAGAAAAAAGTTAATATAGAAGAGTGAATGGTAAATTTTATGAAAAAGACATTATTGTTTGCAGGACCTAAAACTATAAAATCATTTAGTTTATATAGAAAAGAAGTCTGAACTAAAGATCCTAAAAATATAATCTTATCTTTAGAAGATTTAATTTTATCAATGAGAGAAGATTTAGGGGTTAGTAATGAATGACTAGAAAGATATGATATTCTACAAACTTTTATTGTATGAGACCTTAAAACTGAAATAGAAAAATTAAAAAGACCAAACAATTTTAAAAATTAATTTAAACGTTATGAAAGGTTTTAATTTTGAAAGAAACTTACCTCATCAAAATAAAGCTATTGAGAGTATAATAAAAGTTTTTTATAGTATTTGATTTAAACATTTTCAAAACGAAATTAAAAAAAATATCTCAAATCCAATTTTTGATATTGAAAATAACCTCTGACAATATGAAAAAAATATTTTAGAAGTTCAAAAACAAAATGATATTCCTTCAGATTCAAACTATTTTGATCCTAACTCAAATATTATTGATATTATGATGGAAACTTGAACTTGAAAAACTTATACATACACAAAGACTATTTTTGAGTTAAACAAAATTTATTGAATAAACAAATTTGTAATAGTTGTTCCTACTGTTTCTATAAAAGCTTGAACTATAAGTTTTTTAAAATCTTACTCAAGCATAGAACATTTTAAACAAGATTATTGAAAAATTATTAACTTAAATATAGTTGAACCTATTAAAAACTCAAAAAAATCAAAAATTTTTCTACCTACTTCTATTAGAAATTTTGTAGAAAGCTATTTAGGTGGTAGTGAAATACAAGTTTTACTTATAAATGCTTGAATGTTAAATTCTAAAACTTTAAAAACTGAGTTTGACCAATGACTTTTTGGTTGAGCCAATACTGCTTTTGATTTAATAGCTTCTGTAAATCCTTTTGTGATAGTTGATGAACCTCATAGATTTCCTACCGATAAAACAACATGGAATAATATTCAAAAACTTAATCCTCAGTTTATATTAAGATTTTGAGCTACTTTCAAAGAGTTTAAAAATTTGATTTATAAACTTACGGCAATAGATGCATTTAATCAAAATTTAGTAAAATGAGTTGTTTGTTTTGTAGAAGAATTTGAAGAATGAAAAAATGTTTTTATTAGATTCGTTTCTTATGATTCTAAAACTAAGGAAGCAAATTTTGAAATTAATAATAATTGAAAAAAAACTACGAAAAAATTAACTAAATGAGATTCACTTGGACTTTTACATCCACAGTTTAACTGATGGATTATTGATAAGTTAAATAAAGATGAAATTATTTTTACAAATTGAGCAGTTCTTTCAAAATGAGAAAAAATAAATCCATATTCTTATACTGAATCTTTACAAGCAAGAATGATTAAAAAAGCTATTCAGCAACATTTTGAATTGGAAAAAAAGCTTTTAACACAACATCCAAGAATTAAACCATTGACTTTATTTTTTATTGATGATATTTCTTCTTATAGAGATGAAAATTGATATATTAAAAACTTAGTTGAGAAATATACTGAAGAAATTGTTAGAAAAATTTTAAAAGAAGAAAAAGATATTGATCCTTTTTACAAACAATATTTAGAAAAAACATTGGAAAATATTAGCCAGGTTCATTGAGGTTATTTTTCTCAAGATAATGATACTTCTGATGAAGAAATTGAAAAACAAATAAATGAAATTTTACATGATAAGTTTGCATTATTAGATTTAAACAATCCAAGAAGATTTATTTTTTCAAAATGGACTTTAAGAGAATGATGGGATAATCCTAATGTTTTTCAAATTTGTAAATTAAGAACTAGTGGAAGTGAAATTTCAAAACTTCAAGAAGTTGGGAGAGGGCTAAGATTACCAGTAAATGAATATTTTCAAAGAGTAAAAGATAAACAATTTTATTTAAATTATTTTGTAGATTTTACAGAAAAAGATTTTGTTGAAAAATTAACAAAAGAAATTTATGAAAGATCTATTATCTGAGATGAAGAAACTATAACAAAACTAGATGATAAGATTATTGATAAAATTAAAAAAGCATATCCTGATAAGGAAGACTTGGATATTATTCTTGAACTTGTAGGAAAAGGAATTATTGATAAGAGTAGAAATTTTAAAAATAATTGATTTATAAAACTTGCTGAAGTGTATCCGTTGGCATTTCCTCAATTGGATAAAGAGAAAATTAGAAAATCTACAGATAAATTCAAAAAAGTTTATATTAGGAAAAAAAAATTTAATTACTTAAAGCAACTATGGGAAAAAATAAATGAAAAATACATTATTGAATATAAGATTGGCTCAGAAAAAGAGTTTGAAAACTTACTTGAAGAATTTTTTATTGATGTTAAAAATAAATTTGAAGAATGATGAACCTATTTTAAAAAAGTAACTTTTGATTTTGATGAAAAAAATATTAAACAAAAAGAAGAGATCTTAAATTCTGACAAGATATATCTTTCATCATTAAAATATTGAAATTTTCTAAAACAATTAGCCTCTGGTATGAATGTAAATATTTTAACCTTACATAAAGTTTTTGTTAAATTAAGACAGAAACAAATTTTAAACATAAATAATTTTTTAACTCATCAAACTATAAACTTTTTAAAGGCTGAGTTTAATAATTTTTTACTTTTAAAATCATTGGAGAAATTATCAATAGATTATCAAAAAGTTAGTAATAAAGTTTATCCAAATGCATTTCAAACTAAAACTTGAAAAGTTAGGTCAACAATAGATGCTTTTGATATATGAAAAAAATATGAAGATTGAAAAGTTGCAGATAATTATTTGTTTGAAGAATTGTTTTTTGATTCTGAACTGGAAAAAGAAAACATTATTTCAAATATAGAATCTGTTATTGTTTTTACGAAAATTCCAAAAAATAGTATAAAAATACCGGTTCCGTGATGATTTAGTTATTCTCCAGATTTTGCATATGTTGTTAAGACAAAAGATTGAAAGGAAACTATACATCTAATTGTAGAAACAAAAGATAAAGAAGATAAATTTTTATCTGACGATGAAAAGGTTAAAATAAAATTGGCTGAAAAATTTTTTGAAGATAAAATAAAAATCAAGTTTGTAAAACAGGGATTTAATGAAAAAATGCAAAAGATAATTGAAAGAATAATTAGTAACTAAAACGATTTTAATAGTTTTAATTATTGTAAATTTTATCCTTATGCTGAAAGGTCGTTCCTGGAAAAAAATACCTGCAGAAATAGCAGAAATTATCAAAAGAGAATTACTTAATAGATGAGGTGAGGAAAAAAATGTGGAAAAAGATCAGTATAAAATTTGGTCTATCAAATTTTATGATTCTGAACGGAGTTATTTTCTGTCTAAAAAATGAGGCACGCTTTATTTTAATGGTTCTCAAAGTAATCATCCTGTTGTAAAGGAAATAGTTGATTTTGTAGAGGAGCTGCTTGGCTGAAATAAAGATGAAGGATTTGATTTATTGATAGGACTGGATGAAGCTGGTAAAGGTGAAGTGGCAGGACATGTAATTTTAGTGGCTGTAGTTATTCCACAAAATCTTAAAGAAAAAGTTAAAAATATATTAGGAACAGCTGATACAAAAAAGAAAAGAAGCTTCAAATATTGGAATGATCTGTATAGAGAAATAGATGGCTTAAGACAAGAATGACTGGAATTTATTATAGAAAAAATACCTCCATGGATTTTTGATAAATATAATATTAATGAAATAATGGATGTGACTTATCAAAGAATGTTAGCTGTTTTCAATAATAAATATAACCTTTTTAATAAAAAGGTGAGAGTTGTAATAGATGATTATGGAATAGGAGAAAATCTTAAAACTTTTTTAAATTTTTTAAGAAAAAATTGAGTAGAAGCTTTAGAAAAAGAAAAAGCAGATGAAAATTTTATAGAAGTTCGTTTGGCTTCAGTAATAGCGAAATGGCAAAGAGAAGCTGTGATTGAAACAATAAACAACAATGAAAAGTTTGTTATTAATTGATTGAAAATATGAGGTGGTAATGTTAGTAATGAAGATACTTTAAGGTGGCTTCAAGAACGATATAAATCTGGTAAAGAGCGACCTTGGTTTATAAAGAGATCGTTTTCGCCGATAAGAAAATTGGAAGGCAAGCCTAAAATTAAAAAATTGTCTCCTCCATTTAGACGAGATTTATTATCA
>JAMOTX010000059.1 GCA_027062145.1 Candidatus Altimarinota bacterium
TCCGCTACTTTTTTTCTAACAAATCTTGTTATATATTTTATACTTCTAGATTTCATATTAGGAGAAAGTTTTCCATAAAATGACCAGAATGTAAAAACAAGACTTATGGATAACAATGTTCCACCAATATAATCTAAGTTTACATCATAACGATTTAAACTAATAAAATATATTGTAATCATTGTTATTGTTGTTTTTGCTTTACCTACCCAAGTTGCAGCAGGATTTTTTGTTTTACCTCTTAGTAATTGCCCAATACTATCAAAAAAAATGATAAATATTGTTAATATAATGAAAAGTGAATTTTCAGAATAATAAGATACAACAATTAAAACCGGTAATACAAGTATTTTATCTGCTAAAGGATCTAATGCTTTTCCAATAGATGTTATATTACCTAACCATCTTGCTATAGCACCATCTAAGGCATCTGTAGCAAATAAGAATACATAAAATATCAATACTATGAAACTTATTATAGGATCATAATAATATACACTAAGTAAAATAACTAATGGAAGAGATGCATATATTCTCCACATACATACCCCATTTGCAGATAAAAGTGGTGATGAAAAATAAATTTTCCATGTTTCTTTAAAACCTTTTGGTTCAATACTACATTCATGTTTACAAAAACATTCTTGTATTTTTTTATATCTTAGGGCAAAAAATGTTACTATAAATACTATTGTAACACTTATAAAACTAAGAAATATTTCTAAATGCAACATACTATTTGTTTGAATTAAATCTAACAAAGAAGTATATTCATGTACAATTGATGATAATAGACTCATTTTCTATCCTTTGTTTTTTAATTTTTGTTTTAGAGATATAAATGATAGTATAAAACTTAATTTAGTCAAATTAAGTTTTATTATTTTAATAAATCATTTAAATTATTTAAAAATCAATCAATATCAGTTTTTTTAGTTTGAGTTCATGTATAATTATCTCCTAATAAGCTAGATAATGAATTTAGAAATGAATTAATATCTGTTTCTGAATTATTTTCTTTTATTAATAAATTTGATATTTCTTTTAGAAAATCACTATCTTCCATTCATGCAATAGTTATTTCTTTATTATTTTCATCTATTAATAATTCATATAATCATTTTATAAAATCATTATCTGTCATTTGAATTGGATCAGTTTCTGTTTTATTTATACCTGTTAATAAATCAGATAATGAACTTAAAAATTCATTATCATTGGTTTCCATAGGATTTATTTCATTATCATTTTCAGGAAACATTAGTGTAGATATATGTATTCATCTAGCTTTATAATATTCATCTATATTTTTACTTAATCAATCATTTGAAGAAAATAAATTTTTAAATCATTGATTAACATCTGGAATTTCAATTATTTTTCTTTGTTCTAATAAATTGTCTGACATTACTTTTCTATAATTTTCTACTGTAGGTAAGTCTTTTTTTATTATATTATTTATTTCTTCAGTTTCATTGGGCTTTATTCTAGTTGTTTCTTTTTTAATTGTAGTTTTTTTAATTTGTGTATCAATTTTCCTTGAACAATAGTATTGATTTACATAATTATTGGTATTTTGAGTATTTATAAAAGGTATAAAAAATGTTAATTTATTTTCTTTAAACATATTAAATAATTGTTCATTTTTTTCAGTATTATTACATTTTAATTGAGAGATCTCTTTTTTAATATATCATATTTTTCATTTATTTTTTCAGCTTGTGATTTCTATTTTCAGCCAATCATTATTTAAATAGTTTATATGCAATATTTTAAAATCGTCTCATTTAAAAGCTACTGCTGAAGGGAATCAATATGAAGAAGGAGATTTTCTTAATAAACTCATAGTTTCTAAAGTTCAATAATTTCATTTTATTTCTAAATTATTAGATTCTTGTTTTCATATATTACTACTAAGTATGTATCAAGTTTTTCAATCAGTTAATTTTACTTTTGTATAATCTAATTTATTTATTCATTGATCTAAAATAATATATCATTTTTTTAGCTTTGCTATAGTTTTCGCTTGATTTATAGGGGATTCTTTTATTTCTGAATTATTATTTTTTATATATAAAATATCACCAAATTCTGCATAGGTAGAATTTAGTATTAATAACGATAAAATTATAATTGATAATATTTTTTTCATATTAAATATATTATTACTATTTATTGTATTTATAATATCATATATTTACTATAGAAACAAAAAAAGAACTACTTTAAAATAGTTCTTTTTATTTTATTTCCATGTATATGTAAGTTCTAATATTTTTATATTATATTGTATCATACAATTTGCATCTGTATTAATCCGTTTTAATCAATTTTTTACCTCTTCTTTACGTGTTCAATTATTTATTACTGATGAAAACATAACTTTTGAATAACTGTTAGGCATTGGATTTCTTTTATAATCCCATGCATTTTGGCAAGATTCATGTGTTGAAATATTACTATCTGTTGCTACAGCTGACTCATTGCAAAATCAGTTTGAAAAATCAATACAATGTCTTTGATTCCGAACAATGTTTATTTTTTGAGTTCAGTAATATCATTTACGATATATAACATCATTTTTTATTTCTTTACATATTTTTCAATCTATATTTCTTTTTCAAATACTAATTTTGTCACAAATAGTAGAATAATCTGATGTATTATTTTTAAAACATATAATGCTACTTCAATAAGGAGATTGAAATTTTGCTACTTTATTTCATTTTGATCAATAATAGTAACTTCTTCAATATTTTCCTATATCTGTATAAGAAGATGTCCGTCATCATATTCAGACTTCTTTAGTCTCTTCTTTTGATGGTATATGCCATCATTTAGAACAGCTATTATTTAATGTATTAGTATTATCTCTTCATGTTTTGAAATCCCAACGTTCAAATGCTTTATTTAAAGCAGGACATCATGCTGCAATAATACCATTTTTAATAATATTTTCTTTATCACATCAAGGATATTTTATTTTATCCTCTGCAGATATAACTGGTTCTAGTACGATATTTTTTTCTAATTCTAATTTTAATACATATTCTTTTTTACATTGAAATTGATCTACTAGTAAATTTATAATATCTAGTTTAACTCAATCTAAGTTAGATTTAGACTTATAATCTGATAATATACTGATATATTTTCAAAATATATCAGATTGTTCACTATTACTTTTGCTTATAAATTTTTTATGTAAATTTTCTCAAAAAGTTATTACTTTTTCGTAATTACTTGATGATAAATCATTATATGAACTATTTTTAAGTTCTGATTTACAATTATCTAATGCAAGAGAGGTATTAAATATTGATAATAGTAAAATAATAATACTGATTTTCATTTTATTGTTCATATATAATGTTAATTAATAATATTTTAATTTATTTTAATAAATAATTATTTACACTTTCACATTCCCAATATAGACTTCTCGAGTTTCAACCACATACAGGACGAGTAGAAGAACCTCCAATCCACGAATCATTTCTATTTAGTTTATATTTACAATTTTTCCATTCAGCATTTCAAGTACAAGAAATTAAATTTGTAATCTTTGCATCTGGACTAGGATATACGCTATACATTAAACCTAAACAATTAGAACATCAATATCAACTTTTTTGCATAGCTCTAGTAGGTCAATTTGTTATTCATCTATCACATAAGACTTTTCAATCATATACTTTTACATTTTTAAATCATTCAAAATATCAATTGCTACATTTTGCTCTTTGTGCATATAGTGAGCAACTATTTCATGCAAAGAATGCGCTATATACTCAATCTTTAATATATCTGTGTTTTGATTCTCCATATACAATACAAGATTTTCAAAGACATTGTCAATTTTGTTTTGTATATCAATAATTACAAGTTAAGTTACAATCAGGATAACTAGATACTTTTCAATTTCTTACAGTAGGTGTAGAACAGACATTTTGATTTTGTACTGTTGTAGTACTGTTACTTCTTACTGAAACAGAACTACTTTCTTTTCCATCTAACTTAAGATAATATGTTTCTTTACATTGAAATTGTTCAATTAATAAATTTATAATATCTAGTTTAGTTCATTCTAATTTATATTTAGTTTTATAATTAGATAATACACTAACATATTTTCATAATGTATTTGATTGAATAGAATTACTTTTATTTATAAAATTTTTATGCAATTTTTCTCATAGATCTAATGCACTAGTATAAGTACTTGAAGAAAGATTTGTATATGAGCTATTTTTAATATCAGTTCTACAATTATCTGAAGCATAAGACTTAGTTATTATTAATGAGAGTAATAATAAAATGATACTTAACTTTATTTTAAAATTCATATATTTTCAATTAATAAATAATTAATATTATTATAATAATTGAAGAAAAAAATCAAATATAATAAAAAAAATAATAACTTATAAGTTATTATTTTTTTTTATTATATTATTTTGTGAAAACTTCAAATTTATTATCATATATTCCTCAATCTAAAGTTAATTTATTTATATTTGATTTACTTTCTAAACAAGTTGATAATATATATCATTGATTTTCTAATTTATTTAATGTAAGTACTTCATATGTATATCAAAAAGTACATCAGTTAATAATTTCTCATTCTTTAGAATCTTTAGGTATTTTATATAAAAATATAGCTAAATTTTCATCATCTAATGATGAAGGGTATTCAGCATTATCTTGATATGTTTGTTCTAATCATGATTGAATCATTTTAATATCATTGATTCTAGATGTATCTCTAGCTTTTTCTATTTGTCATTGATATATAGAATTCATTATTGGTGTAGCAATTAATGCTAAAACAATTAAAACACCTACAGTTATCAATATTCATTTTACCCATTTATTCATACAATTTTTATAAAAAAATAAAGTTAGAAATATATATTTCTAACTTTATTTTAAGATTTAATTTTGAAAATCAAATCTTAAAAATATTATATTTGATAACTAATTTTATCTAAATACGTTATTTGTTTAATATATTTATATTTAATAACTTATTTATAGTTTAATTTAATAATTAGTCAAATTAAGTTTTTACTTTTTTATTTTTATCTTTAAACTATTTTTATATTAAATAACATATACAGATATGGCATTAGGTGAGTTATAAATAGATGATACAGATTATCATAGAGAATGAGTTACATGAGCTAAATTAGCTCATGTTTTGAATGTTATGATCAATAAAAAGGCTACAAATGTATTAGAGTCAGCAAATAAGTTTGGTCATATTGATTTTGAAAAACATATGCAAGACGGTAAAAAATGAATCATACTTGATATAGATGATTGTGTAGCACCACATCATGGAAATATATATCCAACTAATATAAAAAGGATTAAAGATTTATTATAAAAGTGATGGGATATTGTTATATTTTCAAATATGAAAAAATCAGATAGGTATACGCAATTAGAAAAGATGTGAATTGATGTTATTACATCACAGTATGCTAAGCCTAATTCAAAATGATTTGAAGAATGTTTAGTAAAAATGAATCTTGAAGCACGAGAGGTAATATGGTTTGAGATAATTTTCTAACTGATGGTTGATCTATTTGAGCAGGAATTGATTTTATAAAAGTTAAACCAATAGAAATAGAAGAAGAAAATCCTTCAGTTTGAAGAGGTATTCAAAAAGTTATGAGAAGTTTTGCAGATAATGTTGCAAGAGTGAGAGGAAATATAAAATAATGTATATACAATGTGAATAGATAAAATTGAAATAAATTCTATAAATAGTAATAATTGAACGAATAATAAATTAACTAATATTATCAAAAATATTTCAGATAATATATTTTTTATTCAGGAAAGAATTTGAAAAGATTGAAAAACTTTTGATGTTTATAAAATTAGAACAATGCAAAAAGACGCAGAAAGTAATATTCCTAATGATGTTTTGAACTGAAATAAACAAGTAGGAGATTCAAGGATATTAGAAAGTAGGAAATGAATGAGAAAAATGGGATTTGATGAAATTCCTCAAATAATAAATATTTTAAAATGAGAAATGA
>JAMOTX010000060.1 GCA_027062145.1 Candidatus Altimarinota bacterium
TATCAGTTGTATTTGAACAATTGATATTAGTATGACTTGAACAGCTTGTTTTTCAATAAACGGCATCAACTAATTTTTTAGATACTTTAATTACAACAAATCACATAATAGCATACAATACTGACATTTTTCATGACTTAGCTTGTTCTTCATCTCAGTTAGCTGTAACTATTCTAAAGAATGCATATATCATTATAAATATAAATATAAAACTTGCTGATGTTTCAAGTAATGATATAAATGGTTGAATAATTATATCTATAAAGTTAGTAGCTAGTTCAATATTTACATCTTTATCAAATAGAATTGATATTAAGTAATAAGCTATTTGAGTTACCATTATTCAAATTGATATCCATATTACTCATTTTTTAAAGTTTGATGAAGCTTCTTCAGTTTTTTCAGAAAATAATAATTTTATAACTAATACTAGGAAATATACTCATGCAATCATAAAAAATAAATTTTTCAAATCACGAGCTATTCTTATAAGAGTATTATATATTCACTCTTGTCCTCATTTTGCAACTGTAAAATCAGTAGTTGCATTTTTTAAATTTTTTAATGCATTATTATTCTCTAATGATTGATTAGTTCATTCGTCAGCTCAAGTTGTTAAATTTGAAGTTTCAGAATCAACAATTGCGTAAGTATTACTCGCTATAAATGGAGAAAAAATTAAAATGAATATGAAAAGTATTTTAGTCAAAAATTTCATAAGTTTTATTTATTAGTTAATATTTATATTATTTTAACATATTTATTAATATAAAACAAAAAAAGTACACTATAAAGTGTACTTTTAATCTTCAGGACTTATTCATAACCTTGCTTCTATTTCCATATCAACATATTTTTTCTTTCTTCAATATTTTTTTCTTGAGTATTCTTTTATAATTGAAGCGATTTTTTTATTTTGATATTCATTATCCCAAATTGTTTTTAAATCAAATACTCTACTAGAGGCATTATCAATGTTTAATTTACAATAAGTTGTGAAATTGGCAATTCAAATAATATCTTGTTGTGACAATAATGGAGCATATTCTTTTTCCATATACTCGGCATCATCAGCACCTACTTTAAAACTCATAATTGTTCAGGCATTACCAAAAACTGCTTCTTTAATTGTTGGTTTTCAATCTTTAGATTGACCTCAAATTTGTGCAATAAATTGGTGAGCCATAATTAATGCAAGCTTATATTTTCTGGCTTCTGATAATATTTCTCAAAAAGTATCTGTTGCAAAGTTTTGAAACTCATCAACATATAAAAAGAAATCTTTTCTATCTTCTTGAGCCATATCAGCTCTACCCATAGCTGCCATATTAATTTTAGATACAAATATTAATCAAAGTAATTGAGCATTTAATGATCAAATTTTACCTTTTGATAAATTAACTAATAGTACTTTCTGATTATCCATAATCTCTCTTATATTAAAAGCAGATTTTGGTTGTCAGATAATATTTCTAATTGTTGTGTTTGTAATAAATGGACCAAATTTAGATGTAAAATAAGGTATCATTTCTTGTTTTTCTCTATCTCATGTATTTGCATATTCATGATCCCAAAATGATTTTACTACAGGATTTTTTACTTTAGATGATTTATATTTCATAAATGCATCATCTACAAAAAGTCTAGGAACATCAATAAGAGTTCAACCATCTTCTATATCTTCCATTAATGTTAAACATCAATTTCTAAAGTAATGTTGAATTCTTGGACCAAATACTTCATCACCAAATATTTTAATAAAAATTTCAGTAGCATCCATCGCAGCTCTATCCATTTCTCTTTTTCTAGTTTCTGGATCAGTAGAAGTTATTTCAAGCATATTAAGTCACATTGGTCTTTCTGTATCTGATGGATCAAATATAGTAATATCTTTAGCTCTTTCTTTAGGAGCGAATTCTAATACATCTTCGACTAAATCTCCATGTGGATCAATTATACATAATCAATCACCATTCCGAAGATCTTGTCTGGCTAGGTATCAAATAAATACAGATTTACCTCAACCAGATTTTCAAATAACATATTGATGTCTACCTCTATCTTTTTTATTAAAATATATAGGTGTTTTTTTATTTCTATATTCATTCCATCCCATAAGAACTCAATCTTTATAAACAGGGAATCATCCTAATTTTCTATGAACTTTTTTAATTTCATAGATAATATTTCAATTTGTATCTTTTTTTCAGGTATCCACTTTCTCTTCTAATATAGTAGGAGTTTTTGGGAATTTAAGATTATGAGGAATTGGTAATTTTTTATATTCTAGCCAATTTATAATTGGTGATCTATTATAATTTATATCAGGCATATGATATAAAGTAGATATTTCATCAATAGATAAATAAGATATGTCTTGAAAAAATCAAACAAGTTTATATTTAAATGCAAAATATCTTAATGGAGTAAAAATAAAAGGAAGAGCATCTTCTCTTACTTGAGGATTATCCAAAGAGTTATTATATTCATCTGTATATATAGATGCTGCAGCAACTATTGCATGAACTCAATCTTCAGCATTTTGATGAGTTTTACTACTTACTAGTATTCTTATTGAAGCTGTAAAAAAAGGTTGTCAGGCAGCTTCTCACATAATTTTTTGTGCTTCGGTTTCAGCTTGATTAAATATTTTATATGCATCTCATTCACTTGCTCAAGGGGCACTATTTCATGAATCAACCATGTCTTCAGGTCATTCAATTATTGCAACTATTGGATTCCACAACCATCCTAATAAACTAAAAGGATTTTTCTTTTTCTTTTTATATTGTCATTTTGCTACTAAACTAGCAGCTTTTTTGGCTTTTTTATTAAAATTAAATTCAGGTTTAATAACCATTTGAAAAACAGCTTTATCTTCTTTGTTTAATCATCAAAACACATTAGTTAAATTATTTAAAGGATCATCTTCTAAATATTTATAAGTTCTAATTGGATATACATCATCTTTTTCTTTTCAAAGTGATGCTCATCTCATAGAGTAACCTTTTGGTTTGATTTTAATATAATCTTTTTTATCTACTTCAACTATTTCAGCATCATTATATACTGATGTTAAATGTTGAGATACTAGATTAACATATGTTTTATAAGTAACTATATAAAAACTTACTTCTCAATCTTCATATACAAGCTCTAATGATATTTTAGAATGTTTAAAAATTAGATTTAAAAAAGTATCTCTTAATCACGCTTCTGCTAATTTATGAATAGCTTTATAAAACATATTCATCATTCAAATTTTTTCTTTGAAATCTTTTTTAGTTTCTTTTTCTTTATCTAATTTTGAATCCGCTCTTGGAACTGTTACTTTTAAATATCTAAGATTTTTTGAATAAAATAATTCAAATAGAAAACGCATTATTTTAACAAAAAGTATAAATCATAATATTCATCATAATATATATATAGACCAAATCCCTAATTTTTCTCACATATCAGTGATTGATTCAATAACTGATGGCTCATTACCATTTGTAGTTTTAGTAATTGTTTCAGTAGTTTTAGACGTATTTAATGCTCAAGCAAAACTTAGGTTTACTTGATAAAAAAATCAGATTATTATAAAAATTAATTTTTTCATTTATTTTTTGTTATATTTAATCTATATTATTTTATCACAATATTATTACTTATAAAAATATAATAGATTGACAAAAATACATATATATAACTAATAATGAAATAATATATTAAAACTATTATATTTTTAGCTATATTATCTTGCATTTAGAGGCTTTATGAGTATAAAAAGAGAAGTAATTATATTATAAAATTATATTAAATGGATTATTCAAAAGAGTCTATAGATAGACAACAAAAAATACAAAACATGAAAGAGGCTGGAGTCATTTGTTATGCAAATAATTTTAGGGGAAAACAAGATATAAAAAAAATAAGAGAAACTTCTGAGAGTGAATATAAAGATGTTACTTTTTTGATGGAAAATTGATCAGTTAAAACTTTTAAAACTGCGGGGAGAATTATAAGTAGTAGAGGTATGGGTAAACTTACTTTTGCTAAACTAAGAGATAATACTTGAGATATTCAAGTATGTTTTATGAGGGATAAAGTAGATTTTAATACAGGTAAAAAAATAGTATCTGAATTAGAAATAGGAGGAGAATTAAAATCTGCTTATAAAATAGCTGAAAAATTTTGCCAAGTATGAGATTATGTTGGTATAGAGTGAGAGTTATTTTTAACTAAACATGGAGAATTAACTATTTTTGTTAAAGAATTTCAAGTTTTATCAAAAGCTGTAAGACCTCTTCCTGAAAAATTTCACGGAGTTCAAGATAAAGAAACTATTTATAGACAAAGATATCTTGATTTAATAATGAATAATGAATCTTTTGACAGATTTAAATTTAGAAGTGAATTTGTGAAAGCTATTAGAGAATTTTATTGGAAACAAGATTTTATTGAAATAGAAACACCAGTTTTAGGTAATTCAGCTTCATGAGCAGCAGCTCAACCTTTTATTACTCATCATAATGATTTTGATGAAGATTATTTTTTAAGAATTGCTCCAGAAACTGCTCTTAAGAAAGCTACTGTAGGTAGATTTGAAAGAGTTTTTGAAATAGGAAAAAATTATAGAAATGAATGATCTGATCCTTCTCATATGCAAGAATTTACAGCTGTAGAACATTATGCTGCATGGTGGAATTTTGAAGATAATATGAAATTCACAGAAGATATGTTTGATTACATATTTGAAACTATGAATTTAGATAGGGAGGTAAAAATTAAAGATAAAGAAGGAGTAGAAAAAGTAGTAAGTTTTAAAACTCCTTTTCAAAGAATAGATTATATCGCTTGAGTAAAAGAAAAATCAGGTATTGATATTTCGAAATATGTTGCTTGAGATGAAGAAAAATTAAGAAAAGATATTATTGCTGCGTGACATAAATGGGAATGAATGAATAAGCAAGCTACAGCTACAATGATTGATTATTTATATAAAAAAGTATTAAGACCAAGTATTGTTTGACCTGCTTTTGTTTATAATTATCCAAAAACAATGCAGCCATTAGCTAGAGCTAGTGATAATAATGAAAATATAGTAGAACAATTTCAGCTTGTTTTAAATGGTTGGGAAGTTTTAAAAGCATATTCAGAATTAGTTGATCCAAAAGTTCAACAAGAAAAATTTGATGAACAATCAGGTGCAATTGAAATGTGAGATGAAGAAGCAACTTCAGGAGATGATGATTTTGTACTTGCTATGGAATATTGAATGCCTTGTCAATCATGATGGGGGATGGGTATTGATAGAATAGTTTCACTTCTTACTGAACAAGAAAATTTAAGAGATGTTGTATTATTTCCTCTTATGAAATCAGAAAAGAAAAATAACGAAGAAAAAAATGAAAAATAATATTATATGAGTTGATTTAGATGAAGTATTAGCTGAATCAATAGATCAAGTATTAAAAGATAATGATTGAAAAATATGAGATTTAATAATAGATAAAAAAGATATTACTAATTACTATGTTCATAATATTGATGGAACAAATTTAGATTTACATTCAGCAATTGATTTATTTAGGCAAACTTTTATTAAAGATATAGATTTATGTATTTCTCCAGTTCTTTGAGCTGTTGAAAAACTTTCTATGTTAAAGGAAAAAGGTTATAAAATAGCTATTGTTACAGCACGTAATGAGGATTTTGATATTTATACTGAAAAATGGATAGAAAAGCATTTTCCAAATTTAATAGATAGTATACATTATTGTACTGATACAAACGATGTATCTATTCCAAAATCAAAAGTATGTTTAGAACATTGAATTACATGTTTTATCGAGGATAATTATTTTTATGCTAATGATATTGCAAAAGCAGGGATTAAAACTTATTTACTTGAAAAACCATGGAATAATTTTCATGATGAATATCATGAAAATATTGTAAAAATAAATACTTGGGAAGAGTTTATGAAATAAAAAAACAGATTATTATTATCTGTTTTTTTATTTTTTAATAAATTTATTTAAAAAATCAAC
>JAMOTX010000061.1 GCA_027062145.1 Candidatus Altimarinota bacterium
TGTTTTTAAATCTCATTTAGAATTAATTTTAAATTCGTGATGAACAAAAGTATTTCTGATTCAAGTAGCTTTTATAGTTCAATTTATAAAAGTTTTTAATCTTTTTCATTTAAATTCTCATTCAGTTTTTTCTGTAGCTATTCTAGCTATATTACAATAATCATCTACTTTTACATCTATTCATAATCTAACCTTCACTGGTTTTGATACACGTATTTCTCATTCACTACTTACAAAGTAATCTATTGAATATAATTTTCAATTAATAAATTCTTCAACTATCAATTCTTTTGAATCAACTCATCTAGATTTCAATCTATCATGGAAGTCATTATAATTACTAATATATTCATCGAATTCATTTTTATTTAATATTTTAGCAACTCAAGAACTTTGAACTCAATCAACTGGTTTTATTATAAAAGGATATCAAACTTTTTCTTCTATATCTTTTATATCTAATTTTTCAGGTGTTCATTTAATAAATTTTATTCATAATTCAGGATTGTGTTCTTGAATTAATTCTCTTTGTAAAAATTTATCCCTAAAAATATCAGGATTATCAGACATTGGTCTTCAAATAACCTCTTTTAAATCATTAACAGTATTAACAAGTAATTCCAAAGGTGTATCAATAAAAACAATTTCATTTTCCTTTCAAAGTTCTAATACTTGTTCTTTTAAATCGTCTTTGTTTGAATAATTTTTACATAAAATATGAAATTTTTCTAATTTTGATATTAGAGCATCAAATTTTATAACATCTCATTTATAAAATAAGACATTTTTTATTTCGTATTTTTCACTTAATTCCTCCATTGCATCAATTTCAGCATTAAAGGCATCACTTTCCATTCTAGCTTTCGTCAATATATGAACTATAGCTTTATTATGCATTGATAATTTTTAACATTTAAATGAAACACAACTATAAATAATTACTTTCCTATTTAACCTATTTATTGCATGCTTTTAACATGAGGCCCGCATTATAAAAATAATATTTTTCTAAGCAAGTTTTTATAGTTAATTAAATGTTAATTTTTTTAACTAATTCGCACCACTCTCCCACACTTAAATCTTCTCATCTAACTGTTTTTTCGATTCACAATTCATTAAAAACTTGTATAATATAATCTTTTTCAAATCATCCGTTAGTAAAATTTTTAACTAACATTTTTCTAGTTGCTGCAAATCATATTTTAATCAATTTAAAAAATTTATCATCATCTATTTCTTCAAATTTATTATTATATTTAAATAATAAAACTGCTGAATCAATTTTTGGTGATGGTACAAAAAAATCTTTAGGTACATCTTGTTCATAAGTTACATCTGATTTTTTTTCAATAAACAAACTTAATACAGATGATTTATTTTTAAAATTCAACATTATTTTTTCAGCAACTTCTTGTTGCATCAAAATAACCATAGTTTCTGGTTTATTTTCTACATTATATAAAAAATGTCTTAAAATAGGTGATGTTATATAATAAGGAATATTTGCTATAACTGAATATTCTTTATCTTGAGGTTCATATTTAAGTATATCTTTTCTATTTACCGTAAAATCAATATTTTCTAAATCAAAATCATCGTTTTCTACTCTATCATTTAATATTTCTATCATATCTGGGTCAAGCTCTACTAAATTTAAAGATTTAGGGTTTAACTCAACTAATTTTTCAGTCAAAGCTCCATAACCAGGTCATACTTCTATAATATTTTTTCATTCTACGTCTGTAATATTAGCAATTTTAGTAATTGCTTTATCATTAACTAAAAAGTTTTGTCATAAACCTTTTTTAGCCTTTATTTTATATTTTTTTAGTATTTCTAAACTCATATTTTTTTATTATTTAATATTTTTAATCTCCTTTTTAATAATTTCATCTAAATAGTTAATTACTATAATAATAGTATAATTATTTTTGTATTTATTCTTAATCTTTTTTATTTTTCAACTTAATAAAATTAACCTTTTTCTATAATTTTTATTTGAACTAGATTGATTTTTTATTTTTAATAAAAAATTATTAATTTTATCATCTAAAGTATTAGTTATATTAGTACTTTTATTCGTGTTTGTATTAATATTAGTACTTTTATTCGTGTTTGTATTAATATTAGTACTTTTATTCGTGTTTGTATTAATATTAGTACTTTTACCTTTACTTGTACTTTTAATTAATTCACCATTTACTTTATATTTAGTTATTTGCCAAGATAATTTAGCTTTTGTAGTATTAGGAGTTCCATATTCAGTTCAAAATTCCCAATCTTCTAAATATAATTTATTAATTTGTGGAACATATTTTTCTGCTACTTTTGTAAAATCTAAAATATCAAATTTTATATTAATATTTTTAAAATCCTTATAATTATCTGGAATGAAAGTTATAAAATCCCATCAAATACTAGCTTTATAAATAGTAAATCTAATATTTTTCACTTTTCAATCCATTTCTACTGGTATAATACTATTTCATACTTTTACTCAAGCAGCATTTTGAATATTTTTATACCACATAATCATCATTTCAACTTCTCACTTTCATACACCTGATTTTTGAAATTGATTTTTTGTAAACCATCATTCCATTGCAAAATTTGAAGATAAATTAATATCATGTTCAAATTTCCAACTAGATTCTACTTTTAAAGATTTTAATTTATCTAACTTTATAGGTAATTTTGAGCCTCCATCTACATAATTTCCATTCCATGGTTTATTACCAATATAAACTTCAGGATAAGCTAAAACATATCACTTAGTATCAATTTGCTTTATATTATTTAAATCTTGCAAATAAGTAATAATTCAAGAATTATCATCATAATACATATTAGAATAACCAACTGAAGGATATTTTATATTCCAAGGATCATTTTCTAAAATAATACTTGAATTTTTATAAATTCCATAATTTTTCTTTGGATAAGATATAACTAAATCTCATATAGGTTTAAAACTAGTATCTACATCTATATTTGTATTAGTTGTTGTTGTATTTGTATTAGTTGTTGTTGTATTTGTAAATAATTCTTTAAATTTAACTATAATATTCCATGGTCATTTTGAGTCTTTACTATCATAAATTCCTGCTTTAAAATAATTTTTAGTTTCAGGCCAATATGAAATATCTTTGTTTACATAAATTTTTCAATCTTTTTTAATAATTAAATTATTATTTCAAGCATAAATATCAAAATTATGAAAAGAATTATCAACCTCTCATAAATCATACCGATTTGTTCTTGATCAACTATCATTTGTATTTATTCTTACAACAGCCCAAATATGATTTTGTTTTCATTTTCTTTCTTTTTCAATAACCATTCTTAAAAGTGGATGAACTTCTGAATGTATTTGTAAAAATGTATATTCCAAAGCTTTTTCTGATTTTTGAAGTTTAACATTTGCAGATAAATGATAAATTTTATTTGTATCTATTTCCCATCATTTATCTTGTCAATCTATTCATTGTCTAAGTTCATTTCTTATTTTTCAATCTCATACTTTCTTATCTAAAACAAAAGTTATATTTCAATTTTTATCAGCATAGAAAAAATCTGATTTATAACTATTAAACTTTCAATATTTTACAACTTTTGTATGAGAATCAGGATATGTTAATTTACTAATATCTAATATAGAATGAAATTTTGAGAAATTATATGGAAAATAATTTTTTTCTATATTACTAAAATTATTACTTTGTAAATACTTACTTAAACTATCCCAAGGATTTCAATCTTTTCAATCATCAGTAAAATACTGAATATAATTTGAATATTTATTTGATAAATCTTTATATTGAGAATCAGAACAATTATATCATAAATAAGATATTTTATAATTCTCATAATTATTTAACCAAGAAGGTTTTGAATATGAAGAAAAATCTGAACAAGGATTTTCATAAGAAACTATATTATCTGCTATATCAAAATATCACTTATCTGGCGTAGTTCAAGGATTTAAAACAACAATTAAATTTTCATTTTTAGATTTAACATAATTATAAATTTCTTTATAAAAAGATAATTTATCAGTAGAATTTGATACTTCATCAAAGAAAAATCCATTTATATTTGAATAATATTTTAACCAAGAATCAATTTTCTCTTTAATTATACTTAAATCTCTCTTTCAATATTTTGTATAAATATATCAAATAGCTAAATTATTATTTCTATGAGTCTTATTTATTTCATCAGTAAAAACATCTTCTCTTTCAGCAAAATCTCAATTTCATGGATTAATAATAACTATAGCATTATTAATACTTGAAAGTTTCATATTTAAATCATAATTCCACCAATAAGCAGGAATTAAATATTTATAATTAGAAAGATTTATTTTTTTATAATTTATACTGTTTGAAGTATTATTTGAAGTATTGTTTGAAGTATTGTTTGAAGTATTAATATTATTATTTCAAAATTTTATACTTTTATCATCCAAAATTATTTCTTCTATATTTTTTAAAGTAATATTTCACAATAACCGTTCATAATCTCAAGAATGTTTTATTCTACAAGTATTTTTACAATTTCAGTCTATATATAAATCACTACCATCTAAATTTTTTATATAAATTTTATCATATCAATTTCATCAATCTATTAAAGTATTCATCAATTGAACTTTATGAAAAGTATGATAAAAAGAATCATTTCAATCTCAAAGATTAATAATTAATTTCTTTTCTTTAGTATTTCTTGATATATAAACTTTATCATCTCATTTTAAAGTATTAATTATATTTCATTGCATCCAATAATTATCACAAGAATAAATATCATCTGATTCTGATAAACTATAATTATCATTTAAATAAAGATTATGTTTAAATTTAATATCATTTCAAGAAGTGATACATGAATATTCATTAGCATGTACTGGCATTAATACAACAAAAAAGAAAAATATAATATAAATAATTTTAATCATATAATAAAATTAATAAATAAAGATATATTTTATGGTATATAAATAAAGATATATTTTATAATATATAAATATTTAAGTAAAGCTAATTATTTTTTAAATAACAATTATTATTTGTAAATAGCAAAATTTAGAAATATATTTCAAAACATGATAATATAAATATATATATTATATTATGTATAAAAAATGCGTAAAATTACAGCAAAATTACTTATATTTTTATTAATTATAAAAATAATAACTCCAATATTAAATATTGGAGTTGTTTTTGCTGTAACAAATACTTGGGATTTTGATACGTCAAGTAATTATACTTTAAGTGATACTAATACAAATCATATTAAAATTGAAAACTCTTTAGTTAGATTACCTTACCATTTAGAACACTTATGAGCAATAACAGATACTTCTCTAGATCAAGCTAGAAGAGTAATAATAAAATGAAACTATGCTTTTGTTAGTGCTTATAATGCTAATAATCTTGTGTCAGTTAATATTTCTGACCATACAAATCCAACAATTAGTGATACTATCTCAGATTGAGATGATGATTGAAACTGATGAACTATAAATCTAGATTGACCAAGATGACTTACATATACATGAAATTATTTATATGTGACAAGTTATTGATCTGATAATATAAATATATTTAACATATCTAATCCTAATAATATTTCATTAGTAAAAGAAATTACAGAAGATGATAATTCTAGTCTAAAACTTAATTGAGCAAATGACGTTAAAATATACTGAGATCATTTATATATAACAGCATACAGAGATGATGCTTTAAATATATTTGACATATCTGATCCTAGTAATCCTAGTTTTAAAAAAGAATTTGATGATTCAACAAAATTAGACTGAATAAATAGAATAAATGTAATTGATAAATATGCATATGCTGTAATGGATAGAAATGATTCATTTGCAGTTATTGACCTAACTAATCAAGACGAAGAAGCTTCTTTTTTTGATACTAAACCTTTATCTATTGTATGAGAGGTAAATGATTGAGATGATGGAGCATTATTAGATTGAG
>JAMOTX010000062.1 GCA_027062145.1 Candidatus Altimarinota bacterium
TTTTCATTCTATCATATTCATAAAACTAGTAACAACTATATCATCCATATGATGTCCATAAATTATTTTAGTTGCTCAATATCTTTCACATAATTTAAACATTGCTATTCTTCTAGCATAGGCACACCATTGACATGATTGTCATATTCATTCATTTAATTTTGATTCTTCAGGAAGTTTAATATCTATTTTTTCTAAAGGAATTCATAATTCTTTTTCAAAATATTCTTGTTTTTCTTTAAATTGAATATCACAATCGATTAAAAAACTTTTAAATATATATATAGCTTTTATATTAAATTTTTCTTTTGCAAATTTTCTATATTGACTTAAAAGATATCATAAAACCATTGAATCTTTTCATCAACTTACTCATAATATTACAGTTTCTCATTCTTGAATCATATCGAAATCACAAATTGCGTTTCTTAATTTTTTTAATAATTTTTTTTCTAATGCAGCCAATTTTATATTTTTATAAATAAATTTTAGATATAGTATATATTTTTTTGAAAATGTAAATATTAAGCTTTATATAGGTCTTTTATAAATTTTTTATTGAAATTTTATAAATAATATTTATAGTTATTTATAATAAGATTTATATATTAATTTTCATTTTATGAATGTAAGAAGAAGAAATACTCTTGAGAAGTGATTGAGAGATTATATTGTACCAATTATATGATTATTATTGGTTGTAATATTAATTTTTAATGCATTTTCTTGAGATACAGTTCCAGAATCAAATACTCAAGTTGAAAATAAAATATGATTAAGTATTGAACTTTGATGAAATAATTCAGAAAGTTTTATATCTTACCCTTGAGATCATAAAGAAAAAATAGTATGAGACACTATGTTATATAAATGAGAGAAAATAATTATAAAAGAGGGAACTGCTAGTTTAAATCTAGCTTCTGTATGAGATTTTAAAGTTAATAAACTATGAGAATTAAAATATTTAGAAAATGGTGATTTTTCATTGTTTTCTTCTGATTTATGGCTTAATAGTAAAAATCAAGTAACTGTAGATATGAGATTTGCTTCTGTTAAAGTTTGAGAAAATACTCATATATCTTTTTCACAAAATGAAATGGGTAGTACAATATATTTAGTGAATTGATTTGCAGAAGTATCTAATAAAGTATGACAAAATACAGTATTAGCAAGTGGTCAAAAAATAACTATATCTAGATTAGATGCGAGTAAAGAAGAGTTAGATTTATCTTTATTAAAATCTAATATTGATGATTATTATAAACAATCAGATTGGTTTATTATAAATAACTGAATAAGTTATTTAAATTTAGATGAAAAGAAAGAAGAGGATACAGAAAAAACTTCAACATGAAAAACTACATCAATTACAACTACTTGATTATTATCACTTTCAAATCTATATGATGAAGCAAATGTTTCTTCAGATGTAATAACAGTTTCTTGAACATTCAATAATGAAGATATTGAAAAAATTCTTTTGAATTGAAAAGAAGCAATAATAAATAAAGAATTAAAAACATTTAAATTTGAAAAAATCAAAGTCCCTAATAGAGAAAATGATTTTGTATTTAAAGTTTATGATGATGCAAATGATTTATTAAGTAAATTTGTTTATGTTATATATTACGATTGATGAAAAATAAAAGATGCGTTAAGTAATAAATTCAACGTTCAAACATTTGATGTTGATGGTAGTCAATTTACTTTCACAACTATTAAAGATTGAGTTTCTAAACAATTAAATGGAAAAACTAGTTATACAACTTATGGTGATTTTCTTACAATTTACTGAAATGTTACTGCTAAATGAATCAAAAGAGTTGATGTAGATTGATATACATTAAAATCATTTAAATGAAATACTTGGAGATATCATCCTTCAGTTATTAATAATAATTTAAATATCTGAACAAATGTTTATGAAATTAAATATTTTGATACAGAAGATAATTTAGTTTATACAAATCATTTTACTATTATTAAGAAAACTACAAAAAAAGAAAGTACTAAAACTATTAGTGATGAAGCAAAAATTAATTAAAAAAAAGAGATTCGTAAGAATCTCTTTTTTTTTAACATCATGTAGAACATGTTCAACATGCACTAGGAGCACATCAATCTCACATATCTCATCCTCAAATAATACTTATAAACATTGCTTTTAGTTCTTCGTCATCAGGTATTAATCATTCAAAAATAGTATCTTTGAAATCTATAGCTTCTTCTTCAACAATTAAAGCAGGTTCTTTAGTTATATTTAATTCAGTTTTTAATTTTTCATCATAAGTAATTTCTACTTGTATGAATGATACTAATCATAGTTCATCTAAAACAACACTAACTTTATTAAAAAGTTCTTTTGTGTTTTCTTCTGTTCAATAAATTTTTATTTTCATATTATATTTTTAGGTAAAAAAAAAGAATAATTCTATTGTATTGAATTATTCTTTTTTTTAAAGTTTTTTTAATTATGCTTCAGTTGTTTTTTCTTCATCAGCACCAGTAACAGCAGCTTCAGGAGCTTCGTCAGAAACTTCTTCTACTTTTTTAGGTTTAGCAGCTATAACAATAACTTCTTCAGCAGGAGTTAATAAAGTCATAGTTGAAGGAATATTAAGCTCAGATGCTTTAATATTTGAATCAAATTCTTTTAATACTGATAAATCAACATCAATATGATCAACTAAATCTTTAGGTAAAACTGATACTTCAATTTCTTTAGTTAATTCTTCTAATACTGCACCTTCTTTAACTGCGTTTGATACACCAGTAAAGTTTAAGTGAATCATAGTTTTTAATTTTTCACCTCTAGTTAATGCGAAGAAATCAACATGAATAAAATCACCACTAACTGGTTCTCTTTGAAAATCATGAATTAATACTTCAATATCGTTTTTACCAAATTTTAAATTAATAATATTTGATTCTCACGCTTGTCTAAATAATTTTAAAAAATCTGATGCATCTAAGTTTAAACTTATAGATTCTTGATTTTTACCATAAACAACAGCAGGAAGTTTTCTTGCTTTTCTTAAATGTTTACAGTCCTCATCTTTTGCTCTAATTTGAGCTTCAATACTAAAACTTGTCATAGTGTTATAATTAACATAAATAAAATATACAAAAACTCAGTGTGTTTATGGAATTTTTGTGACTGTATTCTATATAAAAGATAAAAATATGCAAAAGATTTTTAGCCTTTTGCATATTTTTGTTTTTATCTTATAAGTAATCTATCATCACTAATTTCAAAATTGATTTTATATAATCAATTACTGTTTAATATCACTATTTCTCAATCATGATTAACAAAGAAATCTTTTATAATATTTTTATTTCATTCAATTTGTCATATATAAGTTAAGCTTGAAGTATTCTTATAATTTTTTGAATTAGGTTTAAATATCCAAACTTTATTATTCATTAATAAATATACATAATTTAAATCAATTCTAGCTTTTAAATCAATTATTTTATTATCATTATCTAAATCATAGTTTTCTGGTAATTTATTTAATGTAATTGTTTCAATTCTATATGGATTTTTAAAGAATTTTATTATTGATAAATCTTTTTTTAATATATAGAAACCTCAATCGATAGAAATAGATAAAATTTCTCATATTTGAGTTAAATCATCTTTTTTCAAATATCAATCAGTTGTTTTAAACTTTGTTCACGCTAATGCATGTTTATTAATTTGAAAATCATCTTTTCATACTAGGTATATATTTTGAGCATAAGAAGATATTTCTTTTGATTGTTCCCAAGTTTTTTGTCATACAACGTCCATATAACTAAAATATCAATTTTTAGTAAATTTAACTATTTTTGATAAACTAGTTAGTAAATACATATTATCTCAAATGAAAGTAGCATCAACAAAATTTTCGTTTTCTTCTAATGAACTAAAAATATTATTTTTAGCTTTTGTGTTTGGAATAATTGGTCAGGTAACTCATTTATTTGTTATAATATATGGTTTTTTATATTGGACACTATTTTTGTTTTCGTTTGATATTATTTTAATTGGATTTTGAATTTTTTCTGTATAGATAATATTTTCAGCAGCTTCATCAAAAATTTCTATTTTATTGAATTGTTTTTTTAATATATTTATATTATCATTTATTTTTTCAATATCATTAAGAAAAATTTTATTTTTTTCAATATCATTAACTAAACTTTCAGCATTTGATATATTTAAATCAAAACTATCAGGATTTGCTATATTTTCAGAAGCTATTCTTAAATATGTTTTTGCTTTGATTATATTTTCTTTAGCTAATTCTTTTTCTTCGTTTTGAGTTGTTATTGATGCAACAGTAGAAAGTATAGAATATAGAAAGAATATAGATATTAATATACCACTTATAAATATTCAATTTTTTATATTTTTAGAAGAAGTATTTATTTTGTCTTTTAGTACTAGTAGATATCATAAAATAATTTTACTTATTTTGTTATCAAAAAATTTAAAAAATTGTTCTTTTAAAATATCAATTTTTGTATATTCAGAATTATTTTTTTCTGTTTGTAGGTATTTAATTGAACTAATTACTATGTTTTTGTTTAATACTTCACTTAATAGAATATTTTTAATATTTTTATTAAAAATATTAATATCTTCTGATAAAATTAAGCCATCTAATAAATCACTTTTTGAAAGATAATTTAATAATCTATTAGTTGAAGAAACTATTATTTCACCACTTTTAAGTTCACCTGAAGATACATAGTTGAATTCTTTTTTGTTTTCTTCTTTATTAGTAAGCTCAATTACTTCATTTTTTTCATTTATTAAATAACATGAAGCTTTTCAAATATTTGAAAATATGTATTCGTTTTTATTTAATATTCAAATAATTATATCTAATTTAAGTTTGTCTTCTGAATCTTTTTTCCATGATTTAATAAATGCATTTATGCTTTCTAGTGAAATAGAAAAATCATTATAAGTATTTTTTTTAGAAATTTTATCTATAACAAAATCAAGAATGTTGTTTAATATTAATTCTCATAAATTAGCATCTTTTGAGCTTATTAATATAAAACAATCTAATTTTTTATCTAAATTAATACTTCTTTTAATTACTGTGTTTTCTTTTCCAAAATCTACTTTTTTAGTACTTATTTCAAACATTACTTTAATGGTTTTAAAAACTATTTTTCTTTGTAAAAATTATATATAAATATTTATAATTTCAAATTGAAAATATATTTTATGTTAAAATCTTTATTATTAATATTGTGTAAAAAATAAATTCATATAGAATATAAAAAACTAAAGAAATAAATGTTACCAGTTAAATAAAAATATATGTTAGTAGTTAAATGAGAAAATAAATTAAGCTGAAGTATTAAAATTAGCTGATCAAAAAATGCTGCATTACCAATTTTAGGTGCTGCATTATTATTGAATGGTAGAGTAACATTAAATAGAGTTCCAAAAATATGAGATGTTATGACTTTCTTAGATATACTTGAAGGTATTTGAGTGAAATATAGTTGGGAAGGTAATACTCTACATTTTGATTCTTCAAATATTACAAATGAAAATTTAAATTTTGAAAAAATTAAAAAAATAAGATCTTCAATTTTTCTTTTATCACCATTATTACATTTTTTTGGTAATATTAAAATACCTTTTCCAGGTGGATGTAGTATTTGAGCAAGACCTATTGATGCTCATTTAAACTGATTAGAAGCTATTTGATATAAATCTACTTTTGATGAAGAAGATATTATTCTTTGAGGTAAATTGAAAACATGAGAAAAAATACTAAATGCTAGTTTTTGAGTTAGTTCTACTGAAAATTTAATAGTCGCAAATGTTTTAAGAGATTGAAAAACTATTATAAAAAACTCAGCTACGGAACCTCATGTAATGAATTTAATAGATTTTTTAAGAAAAGCATG
>JAMOTX010000063.1 GCA_027062145.1 Candidatus Altimarinota bacterium
TTTCTTCTATTTTAGTTTCATAAACAAGTTCAATTATATTTATTTTTCATGAAAAATATTCCAGGGTAGTATGAATTGTCTCTTTTAAAAAATTTATTAATTTAAATCTATATTTATATATTAATATAGATAACTCTATAAATTGATTATCCCAAAATACCAGATCTTCTTTGTTTGCCTTACCTTCATTTATACTTTTTAAAGTTTTATTTCTGTGTTTTATTATTTTTTTATAATCTAATAGTATTTTTTCATAATCCACAAAAGAGTTTTTTAAAATAGTATCTAAAAAGTCTCTTCTTAAACTAGGTGATAGATACATCAAATTCATTATAATAGGAGAAAATATAACAGATTTTTTTGATAATGAATTAAATTTTTTCTTATTAACTTTATTATTATTATGCATATAAGTTTTTTTCTTTCATTCTTTTATATACGAAATAGATAATTTTTCTCAGCTTTCATTTATGTATTCGACAAAAAAATAATCCTCTCACTTTTTTATTAGTTCATCTAAACTAAGTCATGTGATAGAATTATTCGAAAGTAAACTAATAGCTTCAAGTATATTAGTTTTTCATTTTCAATTTTCTCAAACTATAAAATTTTCTTTATTTAGTGATTTTAATTTTAATTCATTAAAATTTCTAAAATTAATTAATTTAAGCTCTTTAATCATTTTTATTTCATTATATTTGATATAGCTATTTGATTTGCGATAACTTTTTGATTTGAACATGCAAGTAATTCTTCTCTAGAATTATATTTTTCTTTTTTTTCATCTTCTCTAAGAGTAGCATTCTTTTCTATAACTGAAACTGTAGCTTTCACTCATGTAGTATCTACTTCATTTAATAGTTCGATATAATTTAGGATTCAATTTACATCTCAAGCTATTTTTTCATTATCAACACTGATTTTACTTAAATTTTTTGATAATTTTTCAATTTGTTCTTGTGTTAAGCTCATTTATTAATATTATAATTTAAATTTTCTACTGTTAAATATATTTTTAATTTACAAAAAATCAAGTATGGGATTAAAAGAAATTATAAAAGAAATATTTTGAGATGAAAAAAAAATAACTTTTGAGAGATATATAGCAGCAAAAAAAATGCTAATAATTATTAGTTTTTTGTTTTTTTTAAATTTTTATTTTGTTTGAGCCTGATTTTATTTAAATATTTTTAATGATACTTTAGGTTTTTTATATTTTTCTTTATTATTTTCATTTTTGTTTTATTTTTATTTTTTCATAAAAAAAGCAATTATAAATAATACAAAAACATATTTTAATGTAATTATATTTATAATTTTATTTTTTATATTTATATGATTTTGTTTACCAGTTGTTTTAGAATGATGAATTAGGTGAGTTATAGAATTAGTTAAATTATATCTTAAATAAAATTTTATGTTAAAAAAAATATTTATTACAAGTTTAATACTTTTCACACTAGTATGATGCTGAGAAGATAGTTTATGAGTTAGTACAGGTTTAAAAACTACTAATACAGAAGATATTACTATTGATTTACCAAGTAATTGGAAAATCATAAAAGAAAAAGATGATATCTTACCTAAAGTAAAAAATTGAAAAATTGAACTTGCTGTTATGTCTGAAAAATTAATTAACTGATTTTCAAATAATATTTTAATATTATCTGATGATTTAAGTAAAACTACTACTTCAAAAGAATTCTCAATGTTAAACAATATTTGAGCTCAAAGTGATTATTTAGATTATACTAATCTAGGTTCTAAAGAAATAAAATTCGCAGATGAAGATGTTAGTATGTTATATATATTTGAAGCTAAATATAATTTAGATACACCCAAATTAAAATTTATTCAAACAGCACATATTTGTAATATGAATAAAGCATACTTCTTAACTTTAGCAATTCCAACTACAGTTAAGGATACTACAAAGTATGAATATCTATTATCTACGTTTAAATGTAAATAAAAAGTATAATTTCTATTTGAAATTATACTTTTTTTCTTTATAATCCTCATACATTAAATCATGGTGCCATGGTAGAGTGGTTATACAGCGGTCTGCAACACCGTATACAGCGGTTCGAGCCCGCTTGGCACCTCCAATAAATGACAAATAATTTAAACGGCTATATTAAGCCGTTTTTATTGTATTAAAAGTTCGAGCAATTTTATAATTATTTTTATAAAAAAATAATTTTCCTTTATAGTAGGGCGTAGAATGAGTTCGAGCATACTTGCTATATAATCAAAAAATATTTTGAACCTTAGCTATATAAAGACAAACTTGCAAAAAATAAAAAAATATATTAAAATTATAGTTAATTAATATAACTTAATTCTATTTTATATATGTCTTTTGATACAATTTGAAATTCAGAAACTCAAAGTTTTGATAAGACTAAAAATCTATTAGATATAGATATAAGTTGAATAATACAAAATTATGATGAGGTACATAATATACAAAAAATGGAATTAGTTGATAGTGAAGATAATAAAGTAACAATATCTACTGAATTACAAGAGTATTTTTTAGAAGAAGAATGAAATAAATTAGAACAATTTAAAAAGGGTTTATATGAAAAGCTATGATTAAAAACTAATTTAGAAGAAAATAGTGAAATAGAAAAATTTGAAAAATGATTTGTAGATTGATTGTTGATAGAGAATATGGAAATGTTAGATAGTTTAACAGATAAATCATTAGATGAATTAGTTCAAATGATTAAGCAATTATCAAATTGGGATGTAATAGTTGCAATAGTAGAAGATTTATATGATTCTATGTGAGATATATTAGAAACATTTAAAGAACCATATAATTGATGACTTGCATTATGATGATTTTGATTATGAGTTATCTGAAAATGAATGAAATGATTGAAGTTTGTTGAAAAATTAAGCTGATGAGAAAAGTTATATGAAATAAAAGATTATAAATTTTTAGAAAATTATAAAGATGTATTATGAGAAGATTTAAAAATATCTGATATCGTTTGAGAATGAAATAATGCAGTAATATTAAAACATCCTTGATTTGATAATAAAATTATTAAGGTTGCTAAATGATGAGAATCTGATAAATTAGATTTAGAATACGAAAATCATAAGGATTTTAGAAATAAGTTAAGAGAATTTAAGAAAATATATAAATGAAAACCAGAATGAAAAATATTAGACAATTTTGAAATACCACTTGTTTCTAATTATGATTGAAAAACTGGTATATTTGAAATGGAAAAGGTTGATTGATTATCATTTAAGTCTATAATTCATTTAGATTATTATAAAAAAGAATTATCAGATTTACCAGGTAATTTTTATAATTGAAAAACAGATAATGAAATTAATTTACTTTTAGAAAAAAAGGGATTACAAACTCATCCTTGAACTAAGAGTAAAGAAGATATTATAATGGATAAAATGAGTAATGATGAAGCAAGAGATTTCTTTGATTTATTAAATAATTTAGAGTGAAAATGGTCTAATATAGAAAAAACTGAAATAAATCCATTTTTAGAGATATTTAAAAAAGAATGATATTATCATAAAGACGAACATTGGTGAAATTTTATGAAAACTAAAGATGATAAAATTTATATGATAGATTTTTGAAGAAGTGAAGTTCCTAAATAATTAATATAAAAAATATGATACCAAAATATGAAGAAATAAACTGAAACAACTGATACAAATTAGAAAGGTTTGTAGTTTTTGATGTACCACATAAATGAATTCCTTTTAATTTATTTGATGAAATATGAGATTATTTAGAGGATTGATTAAATATTCCAAAATTTGATGAAAATAGAAATATTATAAGTAGTGTTTATTTAGATTATATTTTAGTAGAATATAATGATAATAATGTTAGAGATAGAGATATAGTAAATAATTCAAAAATTAATATTATTAATTGTTTAAAGTCAGGAAAGATAGATTGAGATAAACAATTAGGAGAGAATGTTTGAAATTTTGAATATAATTGAAAATATTATTTAGTTTTAAATCCTTATAATTCTTTTACAAATGAAACTAATTCAGATTTATGATTATATAAATGAGTTATAATAGATTCAGATAAATATTTTTGAGTAGGTTATGATAGTAAAGATATTATTGAAGGTACAGTTAATAAAATAGAGGATATTTTATAATTTAATGAGATTTAAAAATCATTTTAAATCATCTAAATTAAACTTACTTATATTATCATAAAGGTAGATTACATCAATATCAAGTACCTCCATTATTACAAAAATCGAAAAAAAGAGCTATTTATAGCTCTTTTTAAGGTTACATTTTTTTAAATACAAAAATCAATACCAAACAGACCAGTAATTATACATTAAATCTATATTAAAATTTAATATGGATTTAATGTATGTGAAGATTTGAGCTAAGTGTTTGTTTTAATATACATAATATGATAAAATTATTATTAATAATTAGTAATAATTTTTTTGATGTTCCAAGATGAAGAAATTAAAGAAAGAATTCGAAATACTAACTTGTTTAACTATAAGCTTAAGCAGGATATTATTTGATACTTTAATTTTTTAACAGATATTCAAAAATCTAATTTATTACAAGCTTTAAATACAGAAAAAGATATTATACAAAATTTTTTATCATCACTAAAAGATGATGATATAATAAAATTTGAAGAGATTAAATTAAATATTGCTAAATTACAAAATGAAGATAGAAGATTAAGGGAATTAAAGGAATTACAGAAAGAAGAACTAGGAATTAATACTTTATTTGATAAATTAGAATTAATATAATGTCTACTGAAGCATTACAAAGCTTTGATTCACAAGAATCGGCTATAAATCCTCAGGAAAAACAAAAAGAAGCTATCAGACAAGAAACTGATAGGCTTTATTCTAGTTTAGATAATTTTAGTTTAGAACAAATAAATACTTTAGTTGATAACCTATCTTCTAATAATCCAGATTTCAAAAAAGAACTTACGAAATTTCAAGATACCAATTCTACAAGAGTTACTGAAATGTTAAAGGCAACTAGTAATACAAATGAAGTAAATGAAGAACATAATTCTAATTTTGATTATTTTTGAATTGATACAAATAAAATCCAAGAAATACAAACTGAACTAAATAGTTTAGATTTAGATATAAATGTATTATTAGAATGATACAAACAATATATTGAAACAAATTTAGTTTGATTAGATAAGAAAATAAAAGATAAAGTTAAATTATCAATTACAAATAAAGTTTTAAATTTATGAACTGAAATAGAAAAATTAAAATGAGATTTAGAATCATGAGAAGATTTTAAAAATAATAGGTGGATTGTTAATGAAAAAATACAAGATACCTTTTCATTCATAAATAATGAATTATTACCTAGTATTGAAGTATATCTTAAAAAAGATGATTTTGATTTCTGATATTTTGATAAAGATAAGAAAATAGAAGAAATTGTTGAAATGTTAAATGCTGATGTTGATGATGAATGAAATTTTGATGAATGATTCTTTTCTATGCAAAATGTGTTTGATTATGATAGTGATATTGATAAAAAAGTATTAGATGCTAATTGAATTAAAAAAGTTGAAAGTATTTCTTTGTTAAATGATAAAGATATAAAAATAGAAAAACAAGCACAATATACATTTTTTGCATTATTAGCTGTTCAAATTTGAGCTGAGTTTACTCCTGCTTGATGGACTGTATGATGAGCTATTGATTGATATGACTTATTTTCAGATAATGAAGCATTAATTGAATTATGACAAACATTTAATTTAATTGATAAGGACTATAAAACTGAAAAAATATGGATAGATAATTTGTTAGCTGGTATTTGATTAGTTCCATGAGTAACGGTATTAACAAAATGAGATAAATTATATACTTTTTTAAAAAAAATGTGACCTGAAGATA
>JAMOTX010000064.1 GCA_027062145.1 Candidatus Altimarinota bacterium
ATTTTTAATGCTGAATATTTTGGTGGTATTTGAGTAATAGTTCATGTGAAATTTTCTTTTAAAACTTTTTGAATTTTTTCTAAACTTAACTCTTTTTTAAACTTTTCCTGTAAAGATTTATCTAAATATTGAATCTCCTCTGCTAAATCAAATGATTCTGTTATTCCATCCAAATTTATAGTAAATTCATAAGTCTTTTTATCTTTTTCAAAATAAGAAATAAGCTTAGTATAATTTCAAGTAGCAATTAAAAGACCTCCTGTTGCCAGAGGGTCCAATGTTCCAGTATGTCACATTTTTCTAATATTAATTTTTTTTCTCAAAACTCTAATAATATCAAAACTTGAATACTCTAATGGTTTATCTATTAAATAAAACTTATTCATAATCAAAACTACTAGGTGAATTAAACCATCTCGGTTGTGTATTTATTCATAATTCTGGCTGAATAAATTTAAATGCTTTAAAATTAAAATAACCTAAATCAAAAAATACATGTCCTGTAATATCTTCTTTTGTAGTATAATGAGTTTTTCATTCATATGCACAACTAGAAAAACATTCTCTAGAATCAGTTGAATGATTTCTATTATCTCACATTACAAAATATTGATCTTCTCATAAACTATAATTATGTTCATTTTTACTTCATCATACAAATGTATATCACTTATTCTCTTCATTTAAATATTCTTCATTTAGTTCAATATAATCAGAAAATCAAGCTTTTTTCAAATATACATTACCATTTTCAATTTTTATCTTATCACCTGGTAATCAAATTATTCTTTTTAAAAAATACTTTTTATCTTCACTAACATGTGGTTTAAAAACAACTACATCTCCTCTTTCTGGTTCTCAAAAATGTGCTGTAAATCTGTCTACTATTATAAATTCTTTATCGTAATATGAAGAATACATAGATTGTCCATTTATTTGAAAAGGCATTGCAATAAAATACCTAATAATAAATACTACAATAAAGATAAAAACTAAATCTTTTAAAAAATCAATCACTTCTTTTTTATTCATCCTTTTTATTTCGTGTTAAATACTTTAAATATATAAAATTATTATATGGTTTTATATATAATTGCAATAAAAAAGCATACTATATAAAGTATGCTTATTTATCGTCATCAGACTTTAACCAATCTGGTACTTTCATTCAATCATCCCATAATTCTGAAGGTTTTACTTCCTCTTTATTTTCTATATTATCTTTTTTTGTTTCATTTTTTGTAATTTTTTCAATTTTATTAGAGTCATTAATTTTTTTAGTTGTAGATTTTTCAATATTTTTTTCAGTAGGTTTTTTATTAACTACTTTTTTAGGTTTATTCTCTACTACTTTTTTTCAATCTATTTTATCTGAAGTTCATTTTTTAGGAGTTTTATCTTTTGATTTTACTTCTTTTTTATCAACTTCTTCGGAAAAGCTTCATTTTAACCAATCAGGAATATTATCTTCCTTTTGATTTTGATCAATTTTTTCAACTTTTCAATCATTAATTGATTTATTAATAACATCATCAGATTTTACTTCTTTTTTATTAACTTCTTCAGAAAAACTTCATTTTAACCAATCTGGAATATTATCTTCCTTTTTATCTTGATCTATTTTTTTAACTTTATTAGATTTTCAATTAATTATTGGTTTTTTCTTTTCTTCAATTTTTTTTGTTTTTACCTCTTTCATTTCAGATTGAGCTTCTTCTTTTACTTCTTCAGAAAAATCTCATTTTAACCAATCTGGAACTTCTTCTCAAGAAGTAGCTTTATCTTTTGATTTAACTTCTTCTTTTATTTTTTCATTCTTAATTTTTTTTGGTTCAACTTTTGGTTGTTCTGTAGCTTTTGATTTTTTTTCTTCTGAAAAACTTCATTTTAACCAATCTGGAACTTCTTCTCAAGAAGTAGCTTTATCTTTTGATTTAACTTCTTCTTTTATTTTTTCTTCCTTAATTTCTTTTGGTTCAACTTTTGGTTGTTCTGTAGCTTTTGATTTTTTTTCTTCTGAAAAACTTCATTTTAACCAATCTGGAACTTCTTCTCAAGAAGTAGCTTTATCTTTTGATTTAACTTCTTCTTTTATTTTTTCTTCCTTAATTTCTTTTGGTTCAACTTTTGGTTGTTCTGTAGCTTCTTCAGTTTTTATTTCTTCTATTTTTTCTACTTCTTTTTCTTCTTTTTCAATAGATTCTTTTTCATCAGATAAATCTGATAATAAATCTTCTTCAAACGTATCTTTAACTACTGGTTTTATCTTTTTTTCTCAAGATGTTTTTTCAATTATAAAATCTTGAAATCAAATATTTGAATCTCTATTAAATAATTTAAAATATATATAAAATAAAACTATAAATCCAATTAAAGTTAAGATAATAATAGCAATCCAATAAAAAATTGAATAAATTAATCCTAATAATCATGATGAGTTACTATTATCTTCATTACTAATTTCATTTTTTTCACTATCTGGTATATTTACAACACCTCAATATATAAATGTTTTTAATATTGCTTTAAAGTCTGTTTTCTCTTTATTTGTCATTATTTTATCAACAGCAACAATTTTTAATATTTCTGTTCATAAAACTTTATTTTCATCAATGTTATCATTATTTTTAATTGCCTCTAATTTTGCAACCATTATATCATAACACATAGTTTCTTCTAATGTATTTGGATCTTTACATACAATAGATTCTGGAATCAAGTTTTTCAATGCATTAAAAGTAATAGCTTTTTCACTTTTATCTTCTTGATTTTCAACTAATAGTCATTCAAGTAAGTTAACTATTTCTTCACTATTTGAAACTCAAGTATCTAAAATAAATCATTCGAATTCTAATATTATATTAGTTTTTTCTCTATTATCGAACCACTCTTCTTGTAAATGTTGAATATACATTGAACCTTTTAGTTTATGTTGTTTAGGTAATGCATCAACATAATTTTTTAGTTTTTCTATTTTTAATCTTGTAGAATCAGTAATTCATTCAAAATTAATATTATTTATATCTATTAATTTTTCTTCAATATATTTTTTTACAATAGTATAATCTTTTGAATTAATGATGATTCATTCATCATTAGTGATATATACTCTTATTTTTTGATATCTATTTTTATTTAACTCAACTTTTATAATAGATCAATCTGTATATGAATCAGAATCTTTATTATCTTCATCATCATCATTTCATCCATTAACATCAGAATCATATTCAATATCATAATCAACAATATAATTTTTTACTTGTCATTTACTTTCACCTAAATATACAAATACATTATCACTATTTTTTTCTAATATTATTTCATTATTAATAGGTTTAGGGCTTATAAATGATACTAATCATTCTTTTGCAGCCAATATTCTATTTTTTACATTTTTTAATACTTTCTTTTGAACTGTTTTTATTTTTGTTCATTCTGAAACTTTTAAATCAATTAAATGAATTACTTTTCAATCAGTATATTCATGTATAAAATATTCTTTATCAGTAATTTTAGTTTCATCTCACAGTTCCCATTCATAATGCTCTGCTGTTCAAATTCAATTATAAAAATATACAAATTTGTTACCTATAGATATATATCAAAAATCTGGTTTTAATACATTAGAAACTTCTACAGTTACAGTTTTAGTATTACTAAATCATTTATATTTAGCTTTAACTTTAGCATGCATTTCTCATGAAGAAATATAATTATGAATAACTACATTTGAATCAGTATCTTTATCATAAAATCAATCTCCATCAAAATCCCAAGAATATTTTACTTTTTTTGTAAGATTTTGTCATAAAATATTTTCTACATTAGCAGTAAAAATTGCTTCATCTCAAATTGCAATTGCAGAATCATTTATTTTTAATTGAACTAAAGGTGTATTTAAATTATCACCAGTTAAAGTCATAAAATATTTTGAACCTGTAATTTCTTCAGAATCAATTCTTTCTTCATTATTATCTTTCATCACTACTACAAAGTAATAATTTCATGTTACTTTAGGTAATACAAAACTTGTATTAGGTCATTTAGTAGCTCTAAAATCTTGTGGTTCAGAATCAATATCAGTATAGTAATACCATAAATATGATTGAATTACACCATCTCTATCTTTTGCTCATAATGCTGATACATTAACTATAACAGGATCAGTATTTGAATCAACTACTCTAACATCTATTGAAGATAAAATTGGTTTAATATTTCTAACTTCCACAAATGAAGTAGTACTATGAGTTTTTCAATTTTCTATACTTTTTACAGTTAATTTAATTGGAAAACATCCTAATTCATCAAATTTTTTCGTAAAATCTTTAGTGTTTTTATATGAATCTCTTCACAATTTCCAAGAATACGTTAATCCACTTGTTTCTCAAGTAATATTAATACTTTCATCTCATGAAAATTTTACACTATCTACTCTATTAACAATATAAGCTCATTTACCATCACAAGCTGATTCATCAAAAGGAGTATCTAATTTTGATTTGTCTTTAATATTAATAAATGAATATGGACTATTTGAATCTCAAATATATACATTCTTTTTAAATGTATTAATGTGATCATCAGAATCTCTAACTCTTAATTTAACATTAAATATTCAACTTTTAGAATATGAATGTCCTATCGTAGAATCTCTTCATCATTTAGTTGTACCATCTCAGAAATCCCATTCATAAAATTTAGCTTCAGGTGAATTTGAAACAAATCTTAATTTATTTTCTCTTTGAGCAACTCTAGGAAATGCATAAAATTCAACTGATAATATAGATTTAATTTTAACTCCTCCTTTTTTTAAAGAAATCATTTTATCAGGATCTTCAACTTCTAATGTAACTGAATGTTCTCACACTGAATCAAAAGTAAAATATCAAGTAGAACCATTATAATTTGGTTCACTTAAATTAATTCTATCTCAATCAATAATCCAAGAATATTTTAATTTTCAATCATCAGTAAAATCTGGATCAAAACTCTTTGTACCATCAAAAAATACTCTATTAGGTTTATAACTATATGGTATTTTTGTTACAAAATCTGAAGTAGGAGCTCTTGAATTAATATGAATTATTTTACTATCTACATCAGTTTGACCTGAAGGTTCAGTAACTTTCATTTTAATATTATATTTACCTTTATTATTGAAAGTATAAGTAAAAAGTGTTCCTACTTTTTTAAAAATAATTTTATCTTCTTTTAAATCTATTATCTCCCAAGCATAACTTAAATTTTTATCATTTCATGTTTTTTGAGCAGAAAATGTAAATTTATCTCATAAATATCATTCTTCTTGTGATGATTTTATTGTAGCAATAGGATCATGCACACTAATTTTGAATTTTCTTTTTATTGTTTTTAATTCATTAGTTTTAAGTTCTAATGTAACTGTATATTCTCATTCTCTAACATAAACTACTCTTTCTACTTTTGGTGAACCAGTATATGATTTCTTAATACCATTTCAAAAATCCCATGTAGTTTTTGCGAATCTACTACCAGAAGTTGGTGTTGAACTAGTAGCATCGATAAGTAATCAATATTTAGCTTCATCTGGAGTAAATTTTAATTCTTCCTTATCTCTTAAATATGAAGAATTGACTTTAACTAATACAGAAGCTATTTTTTCATTAATAGTAATATTTGCTCTTGACGAAAATGGTAAAACATCAGTATAACCTCAATTATTTTTATGTGCTGATTTAACGTCTAAAAATATTGCAAAATTTCATTCTTCTTTAAAAATATAATTTAATGAAATATTATTTCATAAAACTTTTCTCTTACCATCTACTTGCATCCACCAAGTATAATTATATCATGGAATTTTTGTTCCACTTGGATCCCTA
>JAMOTX010000065.1 GCA_027062145.1 Candidatus Altimarinota bacterium
ATTCTAATTAATTCTTTTTTATAGGCTACATTTGGTACTACATTACTAGCAGTTTTTAACGCTTCAAGTAATAATACTCATGAATCCAATAATATAGTAAATGATTTTATAAAATATACCATATTTGATGTTTTAACAACATATCAAAATATAGGCATTTTAGTATAAAAATTAGCTAATGCCATTTTTCACGTATATGTTTTATTTATAAGTTTGAAAAATGCTATAACTGCAACTATTCAAAGTATAATTATATGAAAATCATGTACAAAAAAGTTTGATATATCTACTACTTTTTGTGTTAGTCATGGTAAATCACTTCAAGCTTTAGCAAATGATTCAGTAATTCTTGGTACAATAAATACCATCATACCAGTTACCATTAATATTGTTAATCAAAATAATATCATTGGATATATCATCGCTCATTTAACTTTTCATTTTAGCTCAATATTTTCAAGTAGATTTTCATCTAGTTCTAATAATATTTTACCAATTTGTCATGTTTTTTCTCATACTGAAAGTAGAGAAATAGTTAAAGTATCAAATACATTAGGGTATTGTGCCATAGTTTCACTTATAGTTACTCAATGATTAATATTTTCTTTCATTTCAGTAACTATTCTCAATAACATTGGATTTTTTATTTGTTTCACTATGATTCATAATGCTCATTTAATATCAATTCAAGAGTTCACGAATATAGCAAATTTATTAATAAACTGCCAAACTTCTTGTTTTGAAACACTTTCAAATAGTGTTATTTCAATACTCTTACTAGATCAGCTTGCTTTTAATTGTTTATTTCTTTTTGCTTTCTTTGCCTTTGCTAAAAGTGCAACAAATTTTTCATTGTTGAAATTTCAGTATTGGTCATAGAAATTTTTTCAAAATAGCATTGTTTTTAAATTAGGTAATTATTTTATATTTCTCAATCTGTTGAAATTATTTCTTCTATTTCATTTACAATTGTATCATAATCTCATTTTTTGTATAATTCTTCTAGTATATCGAATTTATTTTGTGCTCTTATATTTTTTTGTTTAATTTTATATGATTTTTCATTATCAATTGCCTTTTTAAGGAAATCATTAATTTTTTTATCAATATATCATTCTTTAATATATCTAATTGATTCTTGTTTTAGCCTAAGTATTTCTCAAGTATAATAGTATCATTCAAGAATTTTAATTATTCTTTCAGTTTCCTTACCTTTTTTTAATACTTCTAATTCTTTTTCAATATTTTCAATACTTTTTCATTGAAGTTTTCTTAATTCATTTCTATTTAATCAAACTCTTCATTTAATTTTTTCTAAATATTCAGATCAACTATCAACTATATCTTTTTTAGTATCCCTTTTAATAATAATTGCAGTAGCATCATCATCAAACAGATCTGATCATTTAAATATTTTAATATCATTTACTATATATTCATAGATTTTAATAGTATCTTTTCAAGATTTTGCAATTTCTTTAAATGCTTTTTGAAGTCTATCAAATCAATATACTTCTCAAGAACTATTTTTGTTTTCTACTATTCAATCACTATATGTTAATAATATGTCTCCATCATTTAATTCAAGTTCTTTTATTTTTATATCAGCGTAATGTTTTATTATTCTAATACCAGCAGCTAAACCTCATGATACAACTCTTTCGATTTCTCATGATTCTTTTCTATAAATAAATACAGGAACATGTCACATTCAAGCATAATTAATTTTTCAAATATTATCTTTAAAAATTTCAAAAAATACTCATGTTACGAAATTTCTAGATTTTAAATCTTGTTTTAAACCATTATTTATTTCAAATGTTAATTCTCATAACTTAGATGATTTAGCAAATTTATTAAATAATCTATTTAATAAAGTGATAATAAATCAAGCTCTAATACCATGACCTGTAGCATCTCACAAGAAAAAATTATATTTATCAGTACTATCTTTAAAACCAAATGTATCTCATGATATTTTGTCAGCTGAAATTATTTTTCAGTATAACTCATATCATTGAATCTCATTATCAATTTCTTTAGACATTCATTTATGAATATTTGCTAATTTTTTAGCAGCAATTTCATTATTTACTTTCGAATCTTCTTCAATTAATAGATTAATTTCATCAAGTAATTTTTTTCTTTTAATTCTTTCTTTTATTTGTTTATAAAAGTCTAATTTCTTTTTAAATTTTTCAAAAAATCATACTTTTTCTGTACTTTCTTTTTTCTTTTTTTCTTCTTCTAAATTTACAGTTTCTCAAATTAAACTCATTGCTTCAGCTTGTGCACTTTGTTTAACTTTTTCTTTTTTTTCTATATCTATTTTTTCTTTTACTTTAAGAAGCTTCTTTTTTTCAGTATTATAAAATTTAACAACTGATGCATTATCTGCATTTTCTTCAAGAAATTTTTTCAATAATTCTAAAGCTGTTTCTGGTTGTTTAGCTCACATTAAAGCTTCGACTTCTTCTTCAATTTTTTTGAATCTAATTTTGAATCTTTCATTTTCGATATCTTTATTGTATCATCTTTCCTTATCATCTAATTCGGCTTCAAGTTTTGCTAATGCAATTTGTTTTTTCTTAAATGCTTCTTTTAGCTTACTTATTTCAGAATCATTGATTCATTCATTATCTGTTTTGTTTTCAAGTTTCTCTAAAATATAATCAAGAGATTCTTTTTCTTTTGATCATATTTCAGCTATAGCTTTTCTAGCTTTTTTCCATTCAGATAATGTTATGAAAATACCTATAGCTTTTAGTGCGCTATCGAAAGCTTCTACGCTATTTCCATCTACTTTTTTATTATTTCAAAAACCTAACATTTTTTTTTAAATTATTATATAATTATATAGTTTTAAGTGCTTCTTCTACTGTTGTAGTTCATACAACTGCTTTTAGTAAAGCATCTTGAGTCATAGTTATCATTCAATGTTCTATTGCTAATTTTTTCATATTATTAGCACTATCTCTTTCTAGTATCATTGGCTCAAGAAAATCTCAAACTACTAGTACTTCATGAAATCACATTCTTCATTTATAACCAGATTTTCAACATTTATCACATCATGCTCAATGATAAAATGTTATATTATCTATATTATCTGCTCATACTATTGGTCATAATATATCTTTTACTTTTATTAATTCGTAATTTTTTAACTTGTATTCTGTTTTACATCATGAGCATATTTTTTTTCATAATCTTTGAGATATTACCATTTTCATAGCTGATGCTAATAGAAAAGGTTCTACTCCCATATTTATAAGTCTTTGAACTGTACCTGCAGCTGAATTCGTATGGATTGTTGATAAAACCAAATGTCATGTCAGAGCGGCTTCTACTGCAAGTACTGCAGTTTCTTTATCTCTTATTTCTCATACCATTATGATATCAGGATCTTGTCTTACCAAACTTCTTAATCAACTTGAGAATGTATATCATATTTCAGGTTTAACTTGAGATTGATTTACATATTCTATATCGTACTCGATTGGATCTTCTAGAGTAGAGATATTATATTTTAATGGATTAAAGTTCTTTAGTACACCAAATAGTGTTGTAGATTTTCATGAACCAGTAGGTCAAGCAACTAATATTATTCAATATGAACTTTTAAGTGCTTCTCTAACTTTTTCTAGATTTACATCTATTAATCATAATGCTTCAATACTTGTTAGATTTGCATCTTGTTTAAGTATTCTCATAACTACTTTTTCTCAATAAGTAGTAGGTAGGGTAGAAAGTCTTATATCAATATTAGTTTTTTCTTTTTCGTAATAATAAACTACTTTACCATCTTGTGGTTTTTTATTTTCATCGATTTTAATTTTTGCTAATACTTTTAATCTTGTAATAATTCAACTTATGTTTTCTCTATCTACTTTATCATGAAGTAAAAAATCACCATCTTTACGAAATCTTATAAGTAAGAAATGTTCATTTGGTTCAATATGTATATCTGAAGCTCCTAAATCAATAGAATCCTTAAAAACACTGTCAATGTAACTAACTACATCTCAGATATCTTTCTTAATTTTCATTTCATCTATTTTCTTTTCCTTTTCCATTTATTACGTTATTAGATTATTTATATTATTTTACTATACTTTTCTATCTATGTTAAATAAAAGACCTTGACGTTAGACTGAAAAATATGTATAAAAAAAATATCTACATAATTGTAGATATTTTAATTTTTATATTTGTTATCAAGAACTTCTTTTATTATTTCTTTTTTCAATTTTTTAAGTCTTTCAGCTTCTTGTTTTGTTATTAATTCGTTTCAAATTTTTATTTCATTTTCTAGAAATTTATCTAGTTCTTCTTTAGTATTATAAACAATTCATTTATGTTTATAGATAGTTTTTGTATATCATTCTTGAATTTGTATTTTAAATACATATCAACTCATTTCTAATTCTTTTTGAATCCAAGGTTTATCTATATATTTGACTTTTGCACTAAGTATACTTGTTTTATATATTGAAAATGAGTGTTGTTCAGGAAATAAAACAAATAAGCTTGAAATTGCAATAATAGTTATTGAAACTAATCATATAATTAATGATAATCTAGTTTTTGGCATTCTTATTTTAGCTTGTATTTTTAATCTTTTTGTTCTAAGTCCTTTAAAAATTGATTTTTCTTCTTTTTTGAAATCTGATTTATAATTAGCAAATAATTCATCAAATTCTTCATCTTCTTTTTCTTGTTCAACTTCATCTTTTTGAATTTCTTCTCAAGTTTTTTTAACTATTTTTTCATTTTCTATTTCTTTTATTTTTTTAGCCTCAATTGTTTTTTCAATTATTCCTAGTACTTCATTAAATTGTTCTGGTGATAATTTTTCAACATCTTCTTTATTTAAAGTTGTCATTGATACTACATAATTCACATCTTTAATTACTTCAGGTTCTTTAATTACTTCCTCTTTTTTTTCAATTACTTGAGGTTGTGCTTGAACTGTATTATTAGTATTTTCAATAGGTTCATTTATAGTATTTTGACTTAACTCTTCTAAGGTTTGAGTCTTTATTTCTGCAGTTTGATTTGCTTCTTCTGTTGAAGTTTGATTTAATGTAGCATTTGATTGTAATGTTTCATTTTCTAAACTTTTATAATTAGACTCTTTTTGATCACTAACTTTTGCAGGTTTATTTAGAAGTGATGCTAAATTTACTTTAGGTGAATTAGACATATTTTTTTGTTAATAATATTATATATATAATTGTATTATATTTTGAAAAATAAATCAAATATTTGATTTTTATACTTTATTTAGTAATCTAAAGCCATAACTTTAGAATAAAAAATAAAAAAATATGATAAATATAAAATGAATTTCATGATTTGAGGATAAATTACCTGAATCTCAATTGATAGAAGAAAACTTTAAAGAAATAATAAGAAAAAATTATTCTTTATCTTGATTTACTCCTCTTGATACACCAAACGTAGAAAGGGTAGAAGTACTTACTTCTAAATGAGCAGATGATAATGAAATATATGGTATTAAAAGGTTAAAAGCTGAATGAAAAGATGCAAACGACTTTGAAATGTGATTACGTTTTGACTTAACTGTACCTCTTGCAAGATATGTATCTAAATATGAGTGAGAAATTAGTTTTCCTTTTAAAAGACAACATATCGCTAGAGTATATAGATGAGAAAGACCACAAAAGGGTAGATATAGAGAGTTTTATCAAGCTGATGTAGATATTATTTGAAATGGAAAATTACCACTTTTTGCTGACGTAGAAATTATTTATACTATTTATAGTTCATTAAAAGAGTTAGATTTTTGAGATTTTGTTATAAATATTAATA
>JAMOTX010000066.1 GCA_027062145.1 Candidatus Altimarinota bacterium
AACTTCTCAAAATGTTACTAATGGAAAAATTAAAAGTAATAATGTAATAAGTCCTTTTTTTAACATAATTTTGTTTTTAGTTATATATTTATAATATTTTATCATATTTTTTACTTCAACACAAAAAAAGACTCAAAAATGAGTCTTTTTTTTATTATATTTTAATGATATAAAACATATCTTACAATCACAATTAAATAATATGAACTTAAGGCTACCATCATAGCATATATTCATGACATAAATATAGATTTTCATTTGTTCAAAAGTTCATCTTGTCCATTATGAAGTACTATGTATCATGCTCAAACTGTCATAATAAGTATAGATAAAGAACCTAAACCTATCATAAGTTTTTGAATAATTGTACCTAATGCAAAATTCACATTTTCTTCTATATCTCCACCATGTACTTTCATACCAGGGGTAATATCATTTACACTAATAGTAAATACAGATTTAGTAATATCAGATTTTGCTGCAGTTGTTCATTTATAAGCATCTTCAGCTTTTTTAGCTTTTTCTTTAGCTTTATCACATGCAGAACTAGCTCATCACGCACAAGCTTTTTGTGCTTCTTTTTTAGCTGCATTTGCTACTTGTTTTGCTAATGCAGGGTTAGCTTCAGCCTCTTTTGCATCCATTTCAATACCCGCTAAATTTGCATTACTTTCTGATGCAGCAGTATTTGCTTTATCCTGTAATCACGTTGCTTTAGCTTTTGCTGCAGTACATTCAGTAGATTTTGGAGATTTACTACATACTTTATTTGCATTTGTTTTTGCTCTATTTGCTACTAATTGTTTATTATTCGCTAATCATGACAATCATTTTGCTATAGTTGCTGGATCATTATTTTCATTAGTCATCCCTTCATAAACTTCATTTTCAGCATTAACAACATTTTGCTTAGCTTCATTAATTGCCATAGAATTTTCTTTATCTACTTTTGATTGAATAGCTGTTTTCTTTTCACTTAATTTTTTTTCTAAATATTCTTTTACCTTTTTGGGATCTTTTAATATTTCTTTTTTTTGCTCTTCAGTTAATTTAGAATCACCTTCAAATTCTTTTTTTGCTTTATTATTATTATTATTATTAATTAATCTATCAGCATCATTTTTAGTTGATTCATAATTTGAAGATAAAACTTTACAGTCATTACTATCAATATTAGATCAACAAGCATCATTCATTAATTTTTTAATATTTTTTAATCTTGCATTTTGTGATTTTTCAAATTTATCAAAATCAACTTGTTCTTTATCTTTTTCTTTATCAGCTTCTTCTTGTAATATATTAGCTGCTCATAAAGTACTGCTTAACGAATTATTAGCATTAGCAATTGGATCATTTTTTACTTCTGTAAAATTACTTCAATTTTTTTTATCTAATTCAGCAATTTCCTTTTTATATTTTTTTGCACAATCTGATCATTCATTACATTTACCTGATTGATTTTTTTCTATAAATTCTGCTTTTTTATCGTTTAATGCCTTTTGTGATTTTTCATAATTACTAATTTTTAAATTAGCTTTTTTTACTCAATCTAATTTAGCTTCATCATTTCCACCTTTTTCATTCGTAGTCGAAGGTATTGTATTTTTCCCTCATGTTGTTTTTTCTGGGCTAGTTTTTGTAGATCAATTAATATTATTTTCTGAATTATATTTTATTGCATCTCTAGCTGTTTGTTGAATTGCTTCATGATCTCTATCAGCTTGAGTTTTTAATACTTTTCAATCATCTACTAGTTCAGTTGCTCTATCTAATTCAGATTGCGCTGCATCAACTTTTGTTAATGCTTTATAATCTTCAGCAGTAAAACTACTTTCTATATTTTTTTGTTGAGCTTTTAAAGAAGCTAATGCTTTTTCTTCATCAGATGTAGTTGAATCAGGAATAATTGCTTCTTTTTGTTCTATACTAGTTTCTAATCTTTCTATTTCTTCTTTAACAGAATTTAATTGATTTCTTTTAACTAAAGATTCTCCAGCATCTGATTCAGCTTTTGAAACATTAGATGAATATTCATTTAATGCAGATGTATTTCTTTGAATATCAGAAGATCTATTTGAAATATCAACTTCTTTTTGATTAATTTCAGCAATGATCCTTGCTTTTTCAGCTCTTTTTTCATCTGCAGTAGCTGCTCTATATCAATCTTCATCATAATCGGAACTATTTATTAGTTGATCTCCTGGATCAGTAACTTCTAAATCGTCAATATTATGTAATTGGGCTTTTAATGAATCTATATCATCTTTATCATCAGCATTATCTACTTCTCTTTGTTCTTGTTCATCATTAAACCATGTAGTAGGTTTATACCATGCTTTTGAAGATGTAGATTCATAATCAGTAGCAACTGTATAATCGTTGTTTACAACTGGTTCATTAACTGGTGAATCAATTGTTTCATTACTAGATGTAACTGTATTATTAGAATATGTTCAATTGTTATTACTTGAAGTAGTATTTGAATAATTTCATGTTGTTGTAGATGGATTTCAAAAATCTCCAGTAGTATATGAATTATTTGTACATTGTTTATAATCAATTTTTGAAATAATTTTTTTAGTATCTATAATTGAATCATCAGCAATAACATAAAAAGAATTTGCTCTTTTTAATAAATCGTTATCTTCTTCACTAGAAATTGTTCAAACTATATAATTTAAATTATATACAGCAGTAGAACTATCTGATAATGCATTTCCTCATTTATCACACATATCTTCAAAACAAGAATTTAATTTTCTATACGCTTTTCACAAACCATTATCACATTTGTTATTAAAATCTGATTGAGCATCTCCCAAATTTTTTTCTAATACAGGTATCACTTTAACAAATTCCGCTTTTGAATAAGCAGAAACAGTAGAAAGTAATAAAGTAGTAGCTAAAAATCACATTAAAATTAAAGCTTTTTTATACATATTTTGAATAAATTATAATATATCTAGTTATAATTCTACCATATAGTTTTTTAAATATCAAAATATTAATTGATTTAAAATATAAATCATTTAAAATTAAATAAATAAACTAAAATAAGTAATCCATATTAAATGAAAATAGCCATTTTACATGAAATGTTTATAAAGCTTGGTTGAGCTGAAAAAGTAGTAGAAAACTGGTGTAATATATATCCTAATGCAGATATTTTTACACTTATTTATGATGAAAAAAAAGTTTGAAAAATATTTCCAAAAAATAAAATAAATAAACAAGTATTTAAGTTAACTACTCAAAAAATATATAATTTATTAAAAAAACAAAGATTTTGTCTTCCTTTTATGTCAAAATCAATTGAACAACTAGATTTTTCTGATTATGATGTTGTTCTTTGTAGCTCAAGTTGATTTGCTCATTGAGCTATTACAAAACCAGAAACAAAATTTATAGTTTATTGTCATTCACCTGCAAGATATATGTGGGATTGGACAAATGAATATAAAAAAGATATCTGAGCTAGCACTTGAATTAAATCATATATTTTGAATAAGCTTTTTTTAAAACTAAGACAATGGGATTATATAGCTAGTAAAAGAGCAGATATAACTTTAGCAAACTCAAAAAATACTCAAAAAAGAATCACGAAGTATTATAGAAAAAATTCTGAAATATTATATCCACCTGTTGAAACCTGAAGATTTTGAAAAAAAATTAATCATAATTTAAATTATTGATTAGTTGAATGAAGACTGTCTGAATCCCAATCTTTGATTATTTGAGTTTCTGAATGAAACAAATCAAATAATTTAAATTATTATATTATAATATCAGCATTAACTGAGTTCAAAAAAATAGATATTGCTATAAATGCATTTAATAAAATGCCTGAAAAAAAATTAATAATAATATGACAATGAGATTATAAACAAAACTTAGAAAAAATAGCTAAAAAAAATATAGTGTTTGTATGAGCAAAATATTCAGATGAATTAGTATCTCTTGTCCAAAATAGTAATTGATTAATCTTTCCTTGAGAAGAAGACTTTTGAATAGTTCCTATTGAAGTTATGGCTGCTTGAAAACCCGTTTTTGCTTATAATTGATGAGGATTAAAAGAAACTGTAATAAAATGAATAACTTGAGATTTTTTTAATAGTAAAGAGTGATTAGATTTTATTACTAATTTTAATAAATTTGATATAGATAATAATAATTGAAAATATTTATCTAAAAATTGTATAAAACAAGCTGAAAAATTCTCTGAACAAATTTTTGAAGAAAAAATAAAAGAACTAGTTGAAAATTAGTTCTTTTTATGTATGATATAAAAAATTAATCTACAAAAATATGTTTAAGAAAAATCTATTTACAATATTGACGCAGCTACTAGTTATACTACTACCCTTTTATGTAATATTAGCAGTATTTTTTAGTGTAAAAATTTGAATTCCTAAAGCAGGATTTTATATAAAAGAATTAATACTTATATTTTTATCTATAAGTTTAATTTACGAATTTATAAAAAACAAATTAATTCCTAAATTAGAATTAATAGACTACTTAATAATTGCTTATGTTATTTATTGAATAATCATTACTTTTTCTAATTGATTATGATTTAAAAGTATAGTTTATTGATGAAGATATGATTTTATATTTTTATATACTTTCTTATTATTTAAACATTGAAGTCAATTTTTACAAGTAAGTATTAGAAATATTTTAAAAACTTTTTTAATTAGTTCTAGTATCTCATTATTATTCTCTGTTTTAATAAAATTTAGACTATGAGAAGAAAGATTACTTGTTTTTTGATATATTGACTATGTAAGTAATTGGACTTACAATTGATGAATTCCAACATATCATTGATTAGAAAATTCTTGAATAAAAAGATTTCAATGAATACTTGATTGACCTAATCAAATGGCTTTTTTCTTAATATTATATACTTCTATATTATTAACTTATCTTAAGAAAAAATTTGAATATCATATTGTATTAATTTTAATCATAATATTTTGATTAATAATACTTACATATTCAAGATCAGCATTATTATGAATTTGATCATGAGTATGATTATTAATACTATTTAATGTAAAAGATATTTATGAAAAATATAAAAAACAACTTATAAGTTGAATAGCTATTATGTTCATAATAATTTCAACTTTATCAATACTATATAGTGATAAAATTCAAAATATATTTTTAAGAACATCATCAACTACTGGTCATTTTGATAGAATGGAAATTTGATTAAATAGATTTATAAGCCAACCAATGTGAGCATGATTAGCTGAAGCATGACCTGCATATAGAAATATTCATCCAAATAAACAAACAAAACTAGCAGAAGCATACTATATACCTGAGAGTTGGTTTATTCAACAATTGATAGAATGATGATACATATATTTTAGTTTATTTTTATTTATTTTAATAAATATATGAATAAAAATATATCATAGTTCTAAATGATTATTTATATGATTTATTGCAATATTAGTTATGAATATATTTCTTCATATATTTGAAGCAACATATTTATCAGTACTACTATTTACATTTATTTGATTATATTATAATTATTTGACAAACAATAAAAAACTTGTATAGTATTTATGCAAGTTTTTTATTAACCTAATTTTCATATATGAAAAAAATAGCCTTCTCTGTTATAATGTTTCTATTAATAAATACGATTAGCTTAAATTTTTCTCATGCAGATGAGATAAAAAACAAATTATATAAATCAACAATTACTACTAGTTTTCAAATCAAAAAAGATTATGGAACAAAAGTAAATACTAAAATTGTTACTATCTTTAAAAAATTTAGATATACAAA
>JAMOTX010000067.1 GCA_027062145.1 Candidatus Altimarinota bacterium
CACATAAACTAAGAAATGTTTATAAAAAATCAAATAAAAGGGCTAAACTGATAAAATCTAGTATAAAACCATTTAAAAAAATACTTCTTACAGCTACTCCTTTACAAAATTCATTATTAGAACTTTATTGATTAGTTTCTTTTATAGATGAACATATTTTTGGTGATATAAATAGTTTTAAGAGACAATTTATTCATGCATCAGATGTAGAATTGAAAGAATTAAAGCAGAGAATGAAAAAAATATTACATAGAACTTTAAGAAAACATGTATTAGAATATATTAAATATACAAATAGAATACCTATTACTCAAGAATTTACCCCGTCTGACAAAGAACAAGAATTGTATACAAAGTTAAGTGAATTTTTACAAAGAGAAAATTTAAAAAGTATAAATAATTCTCATAAGCATTTGATTATTTTAGTTTTAAGAAAATTACTAGCATCTTCTACAAAAGCCATTTCACAAACTCTTGATAATATGATTACAAGACTAGAATCGCAAAATAGTTTTTTTAAAATTTTTGATGATGAAGATTTAATTGAAGAAATTTGAGAAGATTTAGAAGAAATTGGTGAAGAAATAGATAAATCTAATATAGAACAGGACTTAAAGGAAATAAAAAAAGAATTAGAAGAATTAAAATATTTTTCATCACTCGCAAAAGAAATTAAAATAGATGAAAAGACAAAAGCATTAAAAACGGTTTTAAAAACTGCATTTAAAAAATTAGAAGAACTTTGAGCTAACAAAAAATGAATAATTTTTACTGAATCTAGAAAAACACAAGATTATTTAAAAAAATATTTAGAAGAAGAATTGTGATTAAAAGTTGTTTTATTTAATGGAACAAATAATTCACTTGAATCGAGACAAATTTATAAAGAATGGTTAAAAAATTATGAGTGAACTTCAAAAATAACTTGAAGTAAAACATCTGATATGAGAGCTGCATTAGTAGAATATTTTGAAAAAAAAGCTGATATTATGATAGCTACTGAATCTGCTAGTGAATGAGTTAATTTACAATTTTGTAGTTTATTGATAAATTATGATTTACCTTGGAATCCTCAAAGAATAGAACAAAGAATTTGAAGGGTTCATAGATATTGACAAAAATTTGATGTTTTGATTGTAAATTTTCTTAATACTAGAAATCAAGCAGACATAAGAGTTTTTGAATTATTAAATCAAAAGTTTAAGTTGTTTAATGGTGTTTTTTGAGCTAGTGATGAAATATTGTGAACTATAGATGGTTGAGATTTTGAAAAAAGAATTCTTGAAATTTATCAAAAATGTAGAACAGATGAAGAAATAAATAAAGAATTTGACTTACTACAACAAGAAATGGAGGAAAAAATTAAAGAAAACATGAATAAAGCAAAAGAGAAAATTTTTAAAGAATTTGATGAGCAAGTTATTTTAAGACTAAAAAATATAAAAAAAGAATGAGAGTTAAAATTAGATAAGTATAAAAGGTGTTTTTGGAATTTAACTAAAATTGAATTAAAAAATAAAGCTATCTTTGATGAACAAAAATTAGAATTTAAACTAATAGATATAGATGATAATAAAATACAAAAGTGAATTTATACTTTTGATAAAAATGCTATAGATAGAGCTTTGTTTTATAGGACAAACTCACCCTTATGAGAAAAACTTATAAATCAGGCTAAAAATAGGCAATTATCAATAAAGGAAATTATATTTGATACTAGTAAATCAAAAATCAAATATTCAGCAGTTGAGAATTTAAAATGAAAAAGTGGATATGTAAGATTGGATAAATTTACTATAAATACCTTTGATAAAGAAGAATATCTTATTTTTACTTGAATTGATGATGATTGAAATAAAATAGAACAAGAAATTTTTGAAAAAATGTTTTTAATTCCTTGAACAGAACAAGAAATAATTTTTACAGAAGAAATAAAACAAAAATTAGAGAAACTAAAAGAACAAAATATAAAACATTTTCAAGAAACTTCTACGAAAAACAATTATGATTATTTTCAACAAGAAATAGAAAAGCTTGAAGCTTGGGAATCTGATATGAAGTTTAATTTAAAACAAGAATTAGAAGAGTTAAAACAACAATACAATGAAAAGAAAAAGGAAGCTATGATGATTTGAGTAAAAGATATACAAAAAAAATTAGATTTAGAAAAAGAAGCTATGAAGCTTAATAAAAAATATAATGAAAAGCAAAAAGCATACTGGGATGAAATAGATAAAATAGAAAAAGAAAAATGGAGATTAATTGAAGATTTACAACAAAAAATGAATGCTGGAAGTGAAGAAGAAAATTTGTTTATTGTAAGATGGAAAGTAATTTAGTTTGTTTAAAAATGTAAATGATAGAAAAACTACAATGATTTTTATCAAAATATAAGGATTTGGAAAATATTGATAAATTTTGTAAATGGTTTTATAAAAAGTTAGTTCTAAATTATTTTAGAAAATGACCAAAGTATATAAAAGAAAGACAAATATGGTTATGTTATCTTGGGAAAAATATAGATGGAGAACAAGATTGAGATTTAGAAACTTTTATAAGACCAGTATTGGTTATTAAATCATGGGGAACTAGTATCAATCATATTACAGCTATACCACTTACAACTAAAGAAAAACCAGATAAATTTTCTTTTAAATTAGAAAGGAAAAAATATTCTTTTCTAGATTATGATTCTTATCTTATGTTAGATAAAATTAAAACTATTTCTAGAAAAAGATTTGTAGCTTACAAACCTATTTGATATATATCAGAAGATGATTTTAATACCATAAAAGAAAAACTAAAAAATCTTTATCTTGATAAAAAAAAGTCCTACATAATGTAGGACTAAGCCCGAAGGCACATCTAATTATAAACAGAGCCATATGACTCATCACCTCTTATAGTATATAAAAAAGTTAAAAAATCAAATAATTTTTAAATAATTAATAAATATATTATGGAAAATATTAAAAAACTATTCATTGAAGATATAGAAAATATGTTTGCTTTTAATCTTACAAATTCTGAAAAAGCAGTAGAATTTGATTTTGGACAATATAAGTTACACAGACTTTATAAACCACTTATAAATCTTTATATAAAAGAATTTTTTGAAAATTTAGAAAACAATATAGAAGATGAAAAAGATAGAGAGAAGATTTTAAATATATTTATAGATTTTTTTTCATTATACTATAATAACTGAGATTTTGGTTATTTTAAAAGTAAATTTAACAATTATCAATATAGAGTTCCTTATTCAGGAAAAGATACAGAGTTTTTTTGGGCTACAAAAGATTGTTATTATGTAAAAACTTCTGATGTGGTGAATGAAATGCAACTTGATAGTATGTTTGACAATGAAAAGTTGAAATTAAAATTTTCAAAAAAAGTTAAAGCAAGTTGAGAAAAACAAGATAAGTATGATTTTTCTGTTGAAGTAAAAGAATTATTTGATGAAGAATGAGAAAAATTATGATATGAAATTATTTTTTATAATTGGGAAGAAAGTAAATGAAATCAAGCTTCTAAGAAAAAACAAATAAAAGAAGTTCTAAAAGAATATAATATAGATTATGAAAATAATCTTTGATTAAAAAAAGCTATTGATGAATTTTTAAAAAAGTGGTGAAGAGATTATTTTATTCATAAAAGACTAAAAAACTTTTTACTAGAAGAATTGGAATGGTATTTTTTTCAAGTTCTAAAAAATGATACTGAAAATAAAGTTAAAATCTTAGAATTACAAAATAAAATTAAATTACTTAAAGAAAAATATCAGGATGATAAGGATTATTTAAGTTTTCAAATATGAAAATTATTAAAAGAATTTGTAAAAGAAACAGAAGATAGAAGTTTAAATGTTTATGAAACTGCCTATATTTGGATAGTAAATTTTATAAATATTTTATCTGATTTAGAAGAATTGAAAAAAACTTTATGGTTAAAGCCTAGAAAAATCAAAAAACAGGAATATGTAATTACACTTTGAAAACTTTCTGAATATATAAAAAACTTTACTAATGAATATTTTGAAAATATAGATACAGAACAATTTCATAAAGATATTTTTGAAGAAATACTTAGAAATGAAAAGCAAAAACAAGAATGGATAGAATTAGGAATGATAGATGAAAAAGTGGAAAATATTTTTAATATGCTTGGAGAAATAGAAGATAAATACAAAAATTTACCAATTGATACAAAATTTTTCGAAAAAGATAGTAAACTTTATGAATTTTTAAATAAATTATGAGATAGTAAATTGTATGAAGAAGATTGTAAACTTGATGGTTTACTTATAAAAAGTGAAAATTTTCAAGCTTTGAATACATTATGAAAAGATTATGCTTGAACTATAAAGACTATTTATATAGACCCACCATATAATACTTGAAATGATGATTTTGTATATAAAGACAATTATAATCATAGTAGCTGGTTATCTATGATGGAAAATAGATTGCGATTAGCTAGAAATTTAATCAATAATAAGTGAGTTATTTGAAGTTTTGTTTGAGTTAAAGAACAAGATAACTTAAAAAAGTTATTTAAAAATATTTTTCCAGAATATGAAATAAATGATGTTATATGGCAAAAGACATTAGAATGAGCAGAATGAAAAATGAAATGAAATTACTGATTTAGAAATGACCACGATTATTTTTTCTTTCTAAATAATAAAATCTATTTAAAAAAATTTTATAAATCAGTTTCTACAAGAAAATGAAAACCTGCTAATCCTGATAAAGACAAAAGATGATTATGGTATAGCTGAAGAACAAAAGTTAATAATTATGAAGACAATTCAGAATATAGTTTTATAGTTTATGTATTAAAACCAGAAATAAATAAAATAGTAGATGAAAGCTATAAAAATAAAATATTAATACATAATTTTTCAGAAATAAATTATCCAGTTTATGTTTCTAAACAAGATGACATAATTTTTGAAGAAAAATATAGCAATTTTATTATAAGAAAACATAAAAATAAATTTGAATTTACAATAGATGAATTTATTTCCTTATATAAGGATTGAAGATTTTATTTCTGAAAAAAAGGAGATGCTTGATTTACTGCACCGAAAATATTTGTACATGAAAATGTAGAATATAAGGTTTGAGATGTAATAGATATTGTATCACAATCAGAAGCTTATGATGAGATAGATAAATTAGATTTCTGATTATCAAAAGATGAAATTAAAAAAAGAACACCTAAACCAGAAAAATTAATATATTTTCTATTATATATACTACCTTTATCAGATAATCTAGTTATTGATTTTTTCAATTGAACTTGAACTACTATTAGTGTTTCTCAAAAAATGTGAATTAAATGGATTTGAGTAGAATTATTTGATGATAACTTTAATTTAACAGTAAAAAGACTTAAAAAAGTTTTATTTTGAGAACAATGATGAATATCAAAAGAAGTAAATTGGAAATGATGATGATTTTTCAAATATTTATACTTAGAACAATATGATGATTGGTTTGATGAAAATGGTTATTTATCAAGATTAGAAGATAATATTAAAAAACTAGAAAATATGGATATTGAACAAAATAGTATAAATGATTTGCTTGTTGTTTTAGAAGATGTGAAAACTAAGGTGATTGGAGAGTAGTGTTTTAGATGGTAATAAATGAAAAATGTGAAAAAATCAACACGTAGTTCCTAATAACTGAAAATGGTGAGTAAAATGAGAGGGTAATAAAAAATTTACAAAAGTTTTTGATACACAAAAAGAAGCAATAAATTATTGAAGAAATATTGCTAAAAATCAAAAAAGT
>JAMOTX010000068.1 GCA_027062145.1 Candidatus Altimarinota bacterium
TAATGTATAAAAATATTTATAAATAGATTCTTTATTTTTATAATCATCTATATTTTTAAAATACTTTTCTAATTCAACTCTTAAATAACCAGGTATTACTATTAAATCCATTTCAGATATTAATTTAAGCCTATCTTCTAATGATGTTATTTTACCATTAAACATTTTTAAATCACCTTTTATAAAAGCTTTCAATAAATATTTTGGATTTGCTTTATCGTATCCACTACTACCCCTACAAAATCTATCAGTAATTGCATATGCACCATCTTTTAATGAGCTTTCTTTCCCTTTCATATGGATATTTTGTGTTAAAAGTTCATCTAATAATGATGTATCTCTAGTTATAATCATATGAAAAATTGTATAATGTACATGATACTCATTTAAGAAACTAACTTTTGTTAATTTATATTTTTTAAATAATCGATAGTCTTTATAGGTTTTATCTTTAGTTTTCCAATCCCAATATTTATCTATTTCATAATTTAAAGTTTTAATTATTGTAGAATCTTTTTTAGCAAATAGAACTCCTAATTCAATACCATCTTTTGTATTTTTAAAATAATTTGTTCCGTCATCATTTTTTCTTGTAAAAGTTACATTTGTATATCCAGCTATTTTATATTTATTGGATTGAATAAATTTTTTATAAAGTTCGATATCTTCTATATTATTTTTTAATAGTATAGTACTTGCATCAAAATACACACCACCATACTTTTCAAGCAATCTTAACCTAATAATATCACTTTGATTTCCACCAATTGTGCTTAAATCATTAATTTTATTTTTCATATCAAAAAAATAATTTGGTAAATCTATTAACTTTTCTGCATAATACTTTGATGACTTATCAAGTGAAACAACTATTACATTCCAATCTGTATTTTTTAATTTATCTTTAATATTATCTATATTAATTTTAAGAATTGTAGGTATATTTTTTTCTCCTTTATCCCAATATAAAAATACATTTTTATCATTTGTTATCATTTTTTAAATCCTTTAAAGTTCTAATTTGTTTTATAACTTCTTGATTTGAAAAATAATTCATATTTTTTTCTATATCAGATTTTTGCTCCAAACTATAAATTACTTTAGTTGTTAATGACTTTTTTGGTAGCCAAACATTAAAATCATTATCTACTTGATAATAAATTGCTATAACTTTTTTATACAGACCTATAGAAATATGTACAATTGATGTATCAACAGATACAATAATGTTAGACCTATTAATTAGTGCAATACTATCTTTTATAGAGTAAATATTTTTTGCTAAATTTATATTATTGTTATTTATTTTTTCAACTATCTCTTTAGCAATAAATTTAGTATTTTGTGAATATATGACAATAATTTTTAAGTTTGAATAGTTTTTAATTATACTTTTTAGAAGAGAAACAGATTTATCTACAGATAATGATTTGTCAATTCTGCTTCCAAATGGATTAAATAAAATATCATAATCTATTTGTTTATCTATTTTTTTTAAGTATGGAATAATATAGTTATCATTGATATTGCTAATACCAATGAATTCTAAAATTTTATGGTATATTTCATCAACAGTTTTTTTATCAATTTCTTTTAAAAATTGTTGATTTGATAATTTTAAATTTTTATCTGTTGAAAATACATAGCTAGGACTGAGTTTACTAATTAAAAATAAATCATTAAATCCTAAAGTTCCAATTAGTGGAATAATAATATCTACTTGATTAATTTTATTTGCAATATTATTTATATCACATAAATTATGTTTTTGTTTAATAAGATATATGTTATTAGAATTATAATATTGATATATTGGTTCTAACTCTTTTGTTGTAATAACAGAAATTTGAATATTTGTTGTATTCCTTAGTTCTCTAAAAATAAATGATGAAATTATTGTATCTCCTATTTTTCCATGCCAATTAATTAGTAAAATATGATTTGCTTCTTTTAATAAATTATCTAAACTTCTATCGAATAGTAGTTTTCCAATTTTTCTATAAAATTGATATAGTATTTTATTTAAAGTATTTTTCATTAATTTCTATCTTACAAATATCATTTATACCTAAATTATCAATATATGGAGCAATAATTTCCACAAGATAATCATTGTCTTTATGTGGTGATTTATAAGCTTTGTATAACCATGCTTGAACTTCTTTTTGTTTATAAATAAAAATAATAGGAGTAAATGATAACTTTTCATACCATGTATCAGAATTTGGCAACCAATAAACTTTATCAAATGTATATTGCCAATTTGATAATATTAATTTATCTTTTAATATAATATTAATCGTTGCCATTTTACAATTTATTATCTGTTTAAAAAAATATAGGTCATGATTTTTCAAAAAATTTATTTGATGATATATTGAACCGTATCCATTCCAATTCATTTTTTTACCAGATGCTGCTGACTCTCCTTTTATAACTATTCCAGATAACTCAATAATCATTTAAGCATTAAACCAAGACCAAACTGCAAATGCTCCTAGTGCAACCGCACCTATTCCTATTTTTTCACCAGTAGAAAAGTTATCCCAACTTGATGAATTTGATGAGGAATCATCCCAATTTGATGAGGAATCCGAACTAGATTCTGAATTATAGTTCTGATGTGTTGAATTATCCGTATATTGTTTTAAACTATCTATAATATTCTCACATGCATATTCAAAATCTGATAATAACTCTGGTGTCATTTCAAAATTATCTTCATGTAACAATTTATTTCTAATAGATGCTACAAATCGGATAGATTTTACTGTATCTACTTCAATTAAATGTTCTACACTAGAAACTTTTTCATGAAGACCTTTGCCTTCTGCTCCCATTTTTACTAAAATGGTTTCAATTTTCTTTGTTTTTTTAATTACTTTTTTATAGCTCATTTTATTCTCCTCTTTTTAAATTACCACATGGCATTATTTTATTTTGTGAAATTAAATATTCTTGTATAATCTTTAACGACTGCAAATATTTATCATTGTCTAAAGATTCATTTGTCATATAAGCAATATAAATTTTTAAAATATTATGAATTGGAATTTCATTTATAAAGTATTTCAAATTAAATAAATTTTTTATATTTAAAAATAATCTTAATGACCTTAAAACTGGTATAAAATCTTTTTGAATAAATATCTCTTTTGCTGTACTATCAAGTCCTTCTGTAACTTTAGATTTATTTATTTGCTCTTCTATTGATGGATTGTTTAATGCCACCTCTTTATCAACAACCATCGCAAAAATTGAGGTAAATGATTTTGCACCTTTGGATAAAGCATTATTTTTTGCTTTATTAGATGATGAACCTGTTATAAGTATATCATCACCATATATTACATGGATATTATTATTTTTATAAAAATCAAGATCAGGTAAAATATGATCAGTAGTCAATCCTATAATTTTTCTTTCTTCTGCTGAAAGTGATGCATAATTCTCACAAGGAGTTGCTAATCTTGGAAGTTTTAATTCTGCAACTATTGGGAAACCCATAATTGCTAATTTAGTATTAATATATGGAAGAACAAAATCAAACATTAAATTTGCAGATGCTTTAACATTTCTAAATCCTGGTGTCATAAGGACAATATAATCATTGTCTTTTTTTGCTATTTCAAGTATATTTCTAAATTTACTCTGAGGATTATCAATTTCTTGAAACAACTTTTTTGTAATCATATTAGCCAAAAATTTAATATCTTTTATACTTCCATATTTTGCTAAACTATATTGTTGGACTAACAAATTAACATTTTTTTTATTATCAATATCAATAAAATTATTATTACTATCAATAGTAATATTACAACTAGAAATTTGCATTATTTATCTTCCTTTATGATACATTCATCAATATCTATATTTCTAATATTTCTATTTAAATAATAACTTATTTGTTTAATACCAATATTTTTAACTATATTAAGTATAGTTTGAATACCTATATTTATTTCACTTGGCTTATGTGCATCAGAACCAATTGTAAATGAAATATTATTATCATTTAATATTTGAATTAGTGATTTTGATGGAAAGTTCCATATTCCTTTATTTTTTTTATCTGTTTTTATGTCATATGTAGATTTTCTTAATCCAGATGTATTTAGCTCATAAGATATATTAGTATTTTGCATTAATTCGATTAATGGATAAAAATTATCACAATATATATTTTCATCTATACCACCTCTTAATATTGCATCTGGATGACCAATTGTGTCAAACAAATTAGATTGAATTAACTCTTTTAAATATAAAAAATATTGTGAGGTTAATTTTTTATCATGAATATTTGCAATATCCCAAATATTTACTCTTTTATTTTCTAAAAAAATAAAATGTATTGAACCAATTACAAAATCAAGTTCCACATTAGAAATTAAATTTTCTGTATATGTTTTATATTTTGGAACAAAATCAACTTCTAATCCTTTTAATATAGTTATTTCTCTTGAATATTTTAGTTGTACATTATTTATATCTTCAAAATATGATTTTAATTCATAATCAAATAGTCGATTATTTATATCTATTGGAAATGGTGCATGATCTGTAATTGTAAGATATTTGATATTATTTTTTATAGCTGATACTACTATATCTTCAATAGTTCCAATAGCATGTTTTGAATATTTTGAGTGTGTATGCGAATCAATCATTTTCAATCATCTTATTTAATAATAATTTATCATAAGATAAGATTTCCTTTATAATCCAATATGGATTATTAGTATCTCTAATCAATTTTAAAACATCATCATTTATAGAAATCTTATCCATCAATTGCATAAATGGAATTGTATATAAAGCATATATAAGTTTATCATTTTTAACGATATTCTTAAAAAAATCAATATCTAAAGTATCGTTATGAATATTACCTAATAGTTTAAAATCTATCCCATAAAAATATATATCTCCATTTGGTTTTATTGTTATTCCCATTCCATTTGCTAATGGATTAGGATTTATATTTCCAAGTGTAAAAACTTTCTTTAGCTTATTTTCTTTAGCTTTAATATATTCAGATAAAGTCATATAATTTATATTTTTTGTTAAAAATGTAGGTTTTACCAAATTTTTATAATCAATTTGAAATTCTTTACCATCAATAATAATACTATCTTCTAAATCATCATTGATAATAATTTTTGATTCTATATCAATTTTTTGTAATTCATTTTGTAAGTATTTTCTTGTAAACTCTTTATCAATATCAATTGATCTAAAAGAAAATGTCATATTTGTTAATTTTTTATCTAAAAAATATTTTATACTTACAGCATGTGGTTTATTATCAATTTTAGGAATATGATAAGAATCTGTACTTAGCCTAATGTTGCAAGTATCACCATTTTTAATGATTATTTCATTTATCTCATCATATAACTTAATTAATTTTTCATGGTTGATATATCCACTGGTAATAAATTCAAATGAAATACTACCATGTGATAATGATAAAATTTCTTTAAAAGCTTTTATATTATTAAGTGGCTCACCTTCACCACTGATAGAAACTCTTTTTATCTCTTTATGGTTTATAATTTTAGATATATTCTCTTTTGCTTTTTCTGTTAATGTTAAATGATCTTTTATTGTATGCTTATCTGAGTACATACAAAAATCACAACCTATACCACAAATTTGTGTGATGTCAAAATATATTAAATGGTTTTCTAATTTCATTTTTATCCTATATAATTGTTTGTGTTTCCATAAAAGTTAATTTCTTATGCTAACGGTTGAAGAT
>JAMOTX010000069.1 GCA_027062145.1 Candidatus Altimarinota bacterium
CTTAATTTTATAAGGTTATAATTGACCAATAACATTAATAAATGAGCAACAGCATTGTTTGTTCAAAGAATATTTTCTACTTTTGATTTAGTAATATCTTCTATTTGTCATATTTTTTTTGGTATTTTAATTCAATGATCATCCAAAAATTCATTAAAAATATCTATATTTATACTACTTTTATCTTCAGAAATTAACTTACTTTCATATTTTTTTATCATAAAAAAGACTTATCAATATATTAATTATATATTAAACATTAAACGCTAAATAGCAACCCTTAATTGCTATTTATATATTATTTATTATAATATATAAATATTATATTATAATAAGTAATTATGAGTATGAATAAAATAGAAAATAATTTAAATTTTGATCTAGATTTTTTTATTCAAAAAGAGGCAATTCATATTAATAATACTGAAAATATACTTACATTATTTGATGATTCTATTAAAATAATTAATGATAAATATCTAATAGAAGACATTCATTCATTTAAAAATCATTTAGTAAGCTTTAGTGAAATTATCGAAGAAAATTATTTTTTAAATATAGAAATAGTAAAACAATATTTAAATGAAAACTATACTAGCTGGTTAGTAGATCAAATTGAAAATAAAAATATTATTAAAAATATAGAATTTTTTATAGATTTTAATATTAATAATTTAAATAAAGAAAATTTTGAAAAATTAAATAATTCTATAAAAATTATAAATACATTTTTTTTAGAAGAAGAACATTCTTATTTAGTAGATCAGGAATCAATAGCCATTAATGCACTAGTTAAATATATAGAATTTCCAACAATAAAAAATTCTGATAGTATAATATTAACATTATCTACAATTAAAAAAAATATAAATTGAACTAACGATAATAATCAAAGTACATCTGAAGTTGAATCTATAAAAAACGATACAGAAGAAATATTGGAATTAAAACTACCTGAAATACTTGATAATTTATATAATTATTTTAGCAGATTATTTAATAGAAAAAGAAAATATATAGAAGCAACTGAGATATTAACTTTACAAAAAATAATAACTAAAGCTGATATATATATAATAGAAAATAAAAATATATATTCAGATATAATAGTGGAACAATTTACAAATTGTACAAAATACATATCAGAATTAGATACAACAAAAATTAAAGAATTTAATGAAGATGAAATACTTAAAATGTATAATAATTTAATCATCATTTTAAAAGAAATATCTATTATAAATAAAAAACAAAAGCATTAATTGCTTTTGTATTTTTATAAACTATCAAAATATTTTTTTAATCTTTTTAATCCTAATTTTAAATCATTCATATCTCTACCATAACATATTCTAAAATGTCCTTTTCCTCATTTTCAAAATGTAGAACCTGGAACTAGTGATAATTTAACCTTATCTAAGATTCTCATACATTCTTTATAATCTCATTTAGTATATTTAAATTTTGGAAATATATAATAAGATCCTGTAGGTATTTCAAAATCAATATATTTTTTCATTTTATTTAATTCTTCGACTACATAATCTCTTCTTTTTTCTAAGTTTTTATTTATTTTTTTTGAATATTTAAATAATATATCAAGATTTTGAGAAATAGCATATTGACTATGTGACGGTGCACATGTAACCAGACTATCGTGTACTTTTAATACTTGCTTAATTAAATACTTATTAGCTATCATATATCATATTCTCCACCCTGTTATTCAAAAAGATTTAGACCAAGAGTTTATAATTACTAATTGTTTTTTATATTTATCAAAAAGTTTTAAATGAGAAAAATTTTTTCATTTTTCTTTATCAAAAATAAAATAATTATAAACTTCGTCTGTAATTAAATATATATTTTTTCATTTGATATATTTTAATATTTTTTCTACATCTTTTAATTCAATAACTGTTCAAGTTGGATTATTTGGATTAACCAATACAACAGCTCTAGTATTTTCATTAATAGATTCTTTGAATTTTTTAAAATTTATTCAAAACTGTTTATTAAGTGGGCAACTGACATGTTTAGCTCAAGCAATTTTTATAATATTATCATATGAAGCGTAAGTTGGTTCGAACATTAAAACTTCATCACTAGGTTTAGTAATAAGTGTTAAAAGTAAGCTAGATATTCATTCAATAGCTCATGAAGTAATAAGAACTTCTCCAGAATTAAAGTTTGATCAGTATTTTGGATTATAAAGCTTAACCATTTTATTTCTCAATTCTAATATACCTTGAGATAATGTATAGTCTTTAGCATTTGTATTATTCGTATATTCACAAAGAGATTTTTTTAATCAATCTGGCATATCATACCATGGTATTCATTGAGAAAGACTAATAACTCATTTTCACATATTTTTAGCCTTTAGTTCCATCAATTTAATAAGAGACATTTCCTCTTTTTTTAATTTGTAATCACCTAATTTTAAACTCATAATAATATATAGTTAATATTTTTATTAATAATAACATATAATTACTAATAAATAAAAAAACTACTATAAATAGTAGTTTTTAATTAGTTTTACTTAATTCATATAAAAAATCTTCAAAATTTTCTTCTATTAACTTTTCATTAATAAATTGATTCATATCTCATAAATCACCATGCTTTTGATCTCTACCATTATGATGAGAATCACTTCAAAAAGTAAGTATTAATCAATATTTTACACTTGTATCTATAATTAATTGAACCCAATTCTTATTTGCTTGTGAATTAATCTCGATTCAATTTATTTTATCCTGATATTCGTCAATAAACCTTAAAAATCATTCTTCATCATTTCTAAATGTAAAATTTGGATGAGCTAAAGCTAAAAAATATTTATTTTTTTGAGATAAATTTCATATTTTTGATACACTAGGTTCATATTTAGGGATTTCTTCCCATCAAATACGATTAAATTCTCAATTCTTTTTAAGACATTTTTGTATAAATTCTCATTTTTCTAATTTTACTCATATTAAGTTAGATAACAATTTTTCTAAATCATCTTCTTTTTGAAAAATATAATCTTCTATATGAAAATTGTTAATATTATCAATATTTACATCTAAATTTTTATAAAATCTTAAAAATTTATCATAATCTATATTAAATCAATTTTCTTTTAATCTATCAATTTGTTTTTTTATTTTTACTTTTCTTTTGTCTCTAACTCAATCTAATATTTCCCTAATCTCTAATCAAAAACTATCAGAATAACATGTAAGGTGTAAACTTTTATCGTTTATATCATCAAAAGCAGATATTTCTACTCAAAATGCAGATTTTACTCAGTTCATTCTAGCACTTAGAACTAAGTCCTCATTAATAATATCATGTTCTGTTGCTGCTATAAAATCTATTCCCTTTACTCTCGATTCCTTTATTACTTCATTATTACTTCTTGATCAATCTGATAAAGTAGTATGAAAGTGCATATCAATTTTTTTCATAAATATTTTTTAAAAAATATTACATTTTTTCTGGCATTTCTATTCATAATATATCAAAACTATTTTTCAAAACTACTGTAAACATATCTATTAATTGTAAACGTAAAACTTTTTTACCTTCATCTTCTTCACTTAATATATGTACACTATTATAAAAAGTATTGAATTTTTTAGTAAGCTCATAAGCATATTTACATAAATGATGTGGCATATTAGTATTCAATGTTTTATTTACAACATCAGTATAACCTTGAATTCATTTTAAAAGTTCAATTTCTTGTTCATTATCAAAATTTGAATCAGACATTCAAATAGTTTTTCAATGCTTTTCTAAAATTCTTCTTGCTCTAACATAAGCATATTGAATATAAGGTCAGCTATTTCAATCAAAAGTCATGAATTCATCCCAGTCAAAAATCATATCTGTTTCTCTAGATTTTTTTAAATGACCATATTTAATAGCTCAAATTCAAATTTGTTTTGATAATTTTGATAATTCATCTTCTGATAAATCACTTCTTTTTTCTAATATAATAGCTTTTGCTCTTGTTTCAGCTTCATTTAATAATTCATTTAACTTAATTATATTTCATTTTCTAGTAGAAAATGGCCCATCTTTTCAGCTTATAAATCAATTAGATGCATGTATAAGTTCAGTGTTAATTCATCAATTTGTTAACCAACCTGCAGTTTTTGCAATTTGAAAAGCTTGTCTGAAATGTAATTGTTGTCTTACATCAACAAAATATATAATTTTTTCTGGTGAAAAACTATTAATTCTATATTTAATTGAAGCTAAATCTGAAGCTAAATATCAATGAGTTCAATCTTTTTTTTGAAGTATACATGAAGGTAATTTTAAGCCTTCCTCAAATATAACTCAAACTGAATTATCATCATTTTTAATAGCTATTCATTTTTCTATTAATTCAACAACAATTGATTCCATATCAAACTTCAAATCAGGGTAATCCTCAAGTTTAGGTAATCAAATACCTTCATAAAAGCTTTCACCTATATTATATTGAGGATAAACAGAAAGTCTTGCTAATTGCTTATTCATATCTTGAATTGTATGAGATGTGAATTCAGACCATAGTTTAATTGAATCTTTATTTCATTCTGATAATAATTTAAATTCATCTCTACATACTTGTTCATATTTACTATCTTTAACTATCTCAGAACTAATTTTAACATATAGCTCTAAAAGATAATCAACAGGATTTTTTTCTAATTTTTCTTTATCTCACCACATTTTAAAAGCTGTAATAAGTTTTCAAAAAATTATACCCCAATCTCAAATATGACTATCAGAAATAACATTAAATCAATTACTTTTATTTAAATTGATAATAGTTTGTCCTATATTAGGTGTACACATATGCCCTATATGCATTGGTTTTCAAACATTCATTCAAATATAATCTATAAATATAGTTTTTTTATTTCAAATATTAGAATTTAAAAAACCATTTTTATTTAAATAAATACTTTTAAATATATCAGAATAAATTGTATCTGATATTTTGAAATTCATAAATGGTCCAGCAGTTTGTACTTCAGTTATAAAGTCATTTTGTCATAAAACTCATAATAATTCTTCAGCAATTATAACAGGATTTTTTTTCGTTTCTCTAGCTAAAACTCAACAGTTAAAAGAAAGATCACCAAACTGTTTTTTTGGTACATCATTTAGTGATAAATTAGCTACTTCTATATCATATAGTTCTTTAATAGCTAATTTTAATATTTTATTAATTTCTTTTTGCATACTTATTATAATACTTACCTATAAATTACATATATTATAAGAATAAATAATAAAAATTCAAAATTAACTATAACATAATTATAGTTTAACGTCTAGATAATAAAAATAAAATTATAAAAAAAGTATTAAATAAATATTTAATACTTTTTTATATTTCTAATTTATCTTAATGGCAGCCTTGAAGTGTAAGTAGAGAAAAACTTTTAGAATTCTTGAAAGAAATAAATAATCTAAAATAATTTATACTATTTTTTTTCTAATGAATATAAATATGATAAATAATAAATTGGAAATATATAAGCTCAAATAGTTCATAATAATGTTAATTGACTTCAATAAAACATTTTCTTTCTTCTATTAAATGCAACTATAACTAATGTTATAGATATAATGTTATATGATATAAACCAGAAATCTATATCATATAAATATAATTCATAAAGTATAAATCATAATAATATATGAATAAAAATAGTATATAAAATAATCTTTTTT
>JAMOTX010000070.1 GCA_027062145.1 Candidatus Altimarinota bacterium
CAATTATTAATTCAATCATTATCACTATCTAAACTACAATCTTTTCAAATTACTTGAATTATAATAGTAGCAGTAACTGTTTTTCATGTACTATCAACTACAGTCAATAATACTTCATATATTCATTGCTCTTTAAAAATATTCTTTATATTTTTTCAATAACCTGTATTTCAATCTCAAAAATCCCAAGTATAGCTATAAGGTCATATTCATCAATCTACAATTCATTCAAAATCAACTAATAATGGTCAAATTCAATAAATAGGATCAGCATCAATAGAAATCTTTAAATTATTATTGTTGGCGTTATTGTCGTTATTATTATTGTTATCATTAACTATTATTGTATTATGTACTTCAGCCGTATTTCAACATTCATCTATAACTCTTAAGAAAACTTGCCATTTTCAATTAGGAGTAACTTTGTAATTATCTATATATTTACCATATTTTATTATTTGACTTCAAGTATCATGATTATAATATCTCCATATATATCATGTTTCTTCATTTACTCATTCTTCACATGTAGTATAAACTTCATTTCAAAAATCATATATTGAATCATTTGCATCTAATTTAGATAATTCACAATTGTTTTTTTCGACACTACATTCTTTGTCATAAATTTTCATTTTCAATGCAATATTGTTTTCATTTAGCCTATCTCAACATGAATTAGCTTTTAATGCAACAAATGCAATACGTAAAAAATCTTCTTTAGAAATAGCTTTTTTAGGTCTTAGTTTTCATCACTTTTTTTCAATTAAAGTATATGATTTAATATTTCACTCACTATCAAAATCATTTACAGTATAAGATAATGCTTTAGCTAAATCTGGATAAAAACTATAAACACTCCCATCTTCATTAAATGGTCAAACATCATCTGAAATTTTATCAGTTATTTTTCAATCATATACATCTTGCCTTACTTTTTCAGCTTCTTCTATTGTTAATATTCAAGAGGCTCTTAATATAACAGCTATTGCTTCTTCTAAAATAATAGTATTTGAAGGACAAAAAGGTTTTTCTCACTCTTTTGTTATTCAATTATCACATGAAGTTCAAGGATGATAACCAGTAACATATCATAAATTATTAGCTTCTTCTACACAATAAAAATATTTATTTTGCTCTCATATATCAAAAAAAGTTTGTGAATTTTTAAAATTTGATATTAAATCATTAGATGTATATGGTTGAATACAATCTTTACACGTAACTTCCATAAGAATTCACACAAACTCATCACGATTTAGTAAATCTCTTGGATTAAATTTTCAATCATTTCATGGTAAAATCATTCATCTATCATAAAGTGTTTGTAGTTCATATAGATATTTATAATCAGAACTAATATCAGAAAATACATTTTCTACTTTAACATTTCATGCAGATGTATTACTTCACATCAAAAAAGTAGTGAAAAATACACTAAACATGAAAAACAAAGATATAAGTATTTTTTTAAACATATTTTTTTATATTAAACAGCATACATAACTATTCAGGCAGCAACAGAAACATTTAGTGATTCTTTTTTACCTCTCATAGGAATAATAATTATTTCATCGGATAAATCCAATATTTTTTTATTTACTCAATTTATTTCATTTCACATTACAAGACAAACTTTTTCTTCATTTTTATTAAATAATTCAGTATATTCAACACTTCTTTCATCTAATTCAACTGAATAAATTTTATATCAATCATTTTTTAATTCTGATAAGATAAAAAACGGATCTTTATAATACTCCCAATCAATCCATTGTTCAGCTCAAAGAGCAGTTTTACTAATGTCATTTCTAGGTGGAGTCGGAGAATGACCAGTTAAAATCATTTTATCAAATCATGCTCAATCACAATTTCTAAATATAGCTCAAACATTTTGCATAGATCTAATAGAATCTAATAGTATTATTTTTGACATTATTTTTATAAATATTAATTATTACTATTTTTATACCCTTTTTTGGGAATTTTTCAAGCAATTTTATTTTTATTTTCAGCTTTTTTGTGCTATAATTATATAAATATTAAATAAATGAAAAATACATGAATTATTATATTCTATTTTCTGTATTAATAGCTATTTTTATAGCCTCTTTTGTGATTTTAAAAATTCTTAGAAAAAAGGCTGATTATAAAAGAACTTTAAATCTTACATTTTTAAAAGTAACTCTTCCTAAAAAAGATTCTGATTTAGATGAAAAGAAAGAAACAACTAAAGATTTTAAAGAAATGATTGGTTTAATGGAACAATTATATTCATCATTAAAAGCAATTCACTCAAGGAAAATTCTTAAAAAAATATTAGGTCAAGATTTACTTAGTTTTGAATATATTACTCATGAGGGTGAAATATGATTTTATGTTGTAATACCAAAAAGTTACAAACATTTGATAGAAAAACAAATAAATTGATTTTATACTGATGCTGTAATAGAAGAAACAACTGAAGTAAATATATTTGAAAATAGAAAATATATAGAATGAACATATTTAAATACTACTAAAGAGTTTTTCTATCCAATAAAAACATACGAAAAACTTGAATCTGATCCTATAAACAATATTACAAATGCTTTTTCAAAATTAGAAGATGATGAATCTGCTGCAATTCAAATATTATTAAAACCAACTCAAGATGATTGGCAAAATGAATGTACTAAAGCAAGTACTTCACTTATGAAATGAAAAACTACTTGGTTTACATTAAATCCATTAAAATTATTAATGTGATTTATAGAAATAATTTTTTCTTCTTCAGAAGAAGAAAATAAATCTCCAGATTCAAATACATCAGCATTAACACAAGAAAGATCAAAAACAGTTGATGAAAAATGAGATAAAACTGGTTTTGAAGTAATAATAAGAATTATTGCTACAGGTAACAATAAAAATATGGTTGAATCTGAGCTTACTAATATAGTTTCAGCATTTTCTCAATTTTCATATCCTGATTTTAATGGATTTACAAATACTCTAAATCATAATAAAAAAGCCTTACTTAAAAATTATATTTATAGATTTTTTAAAAAACCATTTTATTTAAAGAAAATGATTTTAAATACTGAAGAAATAGCTTCAATATTCCATTTTCCACATATTAAATATAATACAACTCCTGAAATTAAATGGCAAAATTTTAAGATAGTTAAAGCTCCTACAAATATTCCAAAAGAATGACTTTTACTTTGATATAATGTTCATAGATGAGTTAAAAAAGAAATAAGAATGAAAACTGAAGATAGATTCAGACATTTTTATGTAATTGGTCAAACTGGTACTGGTAAATCTAGTATTATGCAAACAATGGTAAGACAAGATTTCTCTAATTGAGAATGAGTTTGTATTATTGATCCACATGGAGATTTAGCAAGAGATGTACTTCCATTTATACCAAGAGAAAGAGCTGATGACGTAATTATCTTTGATCCATCTGATCTTGATAGACCAATGTGATTAAATCTACTTGAAGCTGATACTCCTGAAGAAAAAGAATTAGTAGCAATGGATGCTTTAAATATAATGATTAAATTATTTGGTGCTGAGATATTTGGTCCAAGGATACAAGATTATTTTAGAAATGCTGTATTAACACTTATGGATTATCCACAAGGTTGAGCAATTACTGATGTAGTTAGATTATTTACAGATGAAGAATTTCAAAAAGATAGAGTAAGACATGTAAAAAATCCAATAGTTAAAGCATGGTGGGAGACAACTTATGCTAAAATGTGAGATAGAGAAAAAGCTGAAATAATTCCATATTTTGCAGCGAAATTTGGTCAATTTACGACTAATAAAATGATGAGAAATATTATCGGACAAGTTAAATCTAGTTTTGATATTCTTGATATAATGCAAAATAAAAAGATTCTTCTAGTTAATCTTTCTAAATGAAGATTAGGTGATATTAATTCAAAACTTCTAGGTATGATGCTTGTATCAAAAATACAAATGGCTGCTATGAGAAGAGATAGAATTGCAAAAGAAGATAGATCAGATTTTTTCTTATATATCGATGAGTTCCAAAACTATGTAACTGATAGTATTGAATCAATTTTATCAGAGGCCAGAAAATATAGACTTTCATTAAATATTGCTCATCAATATTTAGGACAATTAGAACAATCAGACGCACTTACTAAATCCAGTTTAAATTTAAAACAAGCAATATTTGGTAATGTTTGATCTGTAATGAGTTATAAAATCTGACCTGAAGATTGAGAATTTATGGCAAAATATTATGCACCTACTTTTTCTGAACAAGATCTAGTAAACATGGATAAATTTAAAGCTACAATGAAATTATCAGTAGATGGGCAACCAACTACTCCCTTTTCAATTATTCCAGTTAACCCATATCTTGAAACATGAGATATGAAATTAGCAAAAGCATATACAGAACTTTCAAGACTTAAGTATTGAAGAGATGTAGATTTTGTTAGTAAAGAGATTGAATATAGAATTTGAAGTAAATAAAAAAATAGCCTATGTGAGATTAATTTCTCACTTGGCTTTTTTGTTTGATTATAGATAATACTATTTACTAGTACATCCACAATCATACGGGTCAACTTCTTCATCACTAATGATTTCAATTATTTCACCAATTTCATTACATGAAACCTCACTACCGTCTATATGATTAGGTACTTTACCAAAATCATAAACAATATCAGTTCTAGGATCTCTAGACATTTTTAAATCAATTTTGTTTTTGTTTGATTCAATAAGAACAATTTTTTTCCAAGTTTGTTCAGTAATTTTTCTACATTCACCAACTATAAATGGATAATATTTATTCCATTTTTCTTGAGTTTCTAAATTATCTTTAAGATCTTTTTGTAATATATGATCATTATTAACATTTGTTCCGTCTTCCATAGTATTTCTCCTTTTCCCAAAAATTGGATTAAAGTTATAAAGTTATTTTAATGCAAGTCAATTTTTTTTTATTTAAAAAAATCTTTTCTTTACAAATCCAACTTATTCAATAAAATACAGCCCATAATTTAAAACATTAAAAAAGTAAAAGAAATGGATTTATATAGCGTATTAGAAATAGAAAAATGAGCTAATAAAGATGAAATTAAAAAAGCATATAGAAAACTTGCAATGAAATATCATCCAGATAGAAATGCTTGAGATAAGACAGCTGAAGAAAAATTTAAAAAAGTGAATGAGGCCTATTCTACTCTTTCAGATGATTCTAAAAGACAACAATATGATATGTATGGTACTACAGGATGAGCAGCATGAGGATGAAATCCTTTTGGTGGTTGATTTTGAGGTCAAGATGTAGATTTATGAGATATATTTGAATCATTTTTTGGTGGATGACAAAGGTCATGATGAAAACAAAGACAAACAACTTTTAAGTGAGAAGACTTAGAACAACTGATTACACTAGATTTAAAAACTAGTATTTATTGATGAAAAGAAAAAATAAAATTCAATAAAAAAGAAACTTGTGTTTCATGTAATTGAGAAGGTTGATCATGAAAAACTACTTGTAATAAATGTAATGGTAGAGGTCAAATAACATATACAACTCAAAGTATGTTTGGTACTATTCAACAAACTTGAGCTTGTGACGCTTGTTCTTGAACTTGAGAAAGCTTTAAAGAAACTTGTTCAAATTGTCATTGAGATAAAAGAAAAGTAATAAAAAAAGAGATTGAAGTCGACATTC
>JAMOTX010000071.1 GCA_027062145.1 Candidatus Altimarinota bacterium
TTGACTATAGCTACTACTAATGCTAATAGTGTTGATTTTTATTGAGAAAAAAATAGTTTTTGGTGATTATGAACATCTCAAATATCAACATTGAAATCAAAAATAGACTATATTCAGTATAAAACATGATTAAATACTGATGTAGTTATTCTTTGAAAATGAGATAAAGAATGATGTTATAATGTAGCAAATTTTGATAATTGTGTTCAAACTAAATACTGATATTGATCAGATATTATCATAGTTCTTAAGATGAAATCTAATATCTCTTCTAGAGGGAATATTAGATCATATATGGATAACAAAAATCATCCTATTATTACTACTTGAATATTAAAATCTATTCAGGACTCAATTACTTATAATTTTTGAAGTAATAATTTCAAAAAATGACTTTTAGAATATTATAATAAACTAGATATTCAAATCACTAAAACTTGTAAAAACTTATTAAATGAAAATAAAGATTTTTGATGAAGTTTATATAATAGTGAATGTAAAATAATTCCTTTAAAAAAAGTATATGATGAAAATAATCTTTTAAGAAGTGAAGCTTGAAAAAATGCTAGTTTTTGGAGAAATATCTATATTGGAATATCATTATTTTTATTTTCTTTGTTTATGGTAGTAATGCATATTTATTACTTATGAAGATTAAAAAAAGTTTTTAAGGATATTAAGTTTAAATTAATAGACTTAGATGACTCAAAAACTTTTGAAAAAGACACTATAAAAACAAGAAAAGAATTAGAAAAATTAATTAAAAAAATAGAAATTTATTTGTGAAATTCAGATAAAATATGGTTAAAGGTGAGAAAATATTATATTGAAGCGGATACTAAATTCAATGAAATCAGTAAAGAACATGAAAAATCTATTTTGTATTTTAATAATCAAAATAAATTAACAGATGAATTAAATGATTTTAAAAACATTAATATTTAATAAACAAATATGTTATATTTAACTAAATTAATTGATAAATTAGATGATATTGAAGATAATTTTAATGTTATTAATTGAAGAATTATTGAATTTTGAAAATCAATTGATAATGAATATCTTGATTTTTGATTAATAAAAAAATATGAAAAAATACTTATTGAGTATTTGAATTTTATAAAAGATGAAAAGAAAAATTTGTGAAAATGAATTGATGAGGATTCTAAAATAGAATTTAGTGCAACTAAAAAATTAGTTGAAACAAGGTTAGATCAATTATTAGCATTAATTAATTCAGTATTAATAAAGGTAAAGAAAATTTCGCAAATAAAAAAAGATAGTATTCAAAATGAAAAAATAGAAGAATCTTTTGAATGATTGTCACAAATGGAAAATCTAGAAAGTCTACTACTAGACTTTAAAAATGAATTAAAAATTTATAAAAAATTTCAAAAATTATTATGAATTAAAATTGACCTAAATGATGAAATCGAAAAAGAAATAGAAAATAATAATTCTAAAGAAAGTATGATTTTGATACAAAAGAATTTTGTAGAAGAAACATCAGATTTTTTAGAAGAAATTTATGATTCTAAAATGAAAAGATATATAGAAATATCAAAAAGAGATGATCAAATATTTTATAGTATAAAAACTGAGAAAGCTTATGATGATTTATTTACTAAAAATTTTAATAGTAAGTATACAGTTTGATTAAAATTAGAATGAGCAGGGTTGTATAGTGATTATATGAAATATCAAAAATTTAATGAAAATTTAGATCTAATATTAGATATTTCTACTTTTTGCAATGATTATGAATTAAATTTAAGTAATGCTAAAATTTATTGATTAGAAAAATTAATATATTCATTTAGTGATATAAATGAAAAATTGAAAAAAAATATATTAAATAAAAATGATTTTGACTTGAACGAAATTATTCTTTATATAGATAAAGAATTTTGAGTATATAAATTGAAAGCATTATTTGATTTTTTTGATTCATTTTGAGATTTACTAGAAGTATATAGGTCTTTAAAAACAATTGATTTTAATAATATAAATGATTTTTATGAATCATGATTTGCTAAATTTTTTAGTTCTAATGAAATATGAGAAAATATTATTTCAAAAATAATTAAAAATAGTAGTTATGGCTTAGTATTAGATTTTGCTAAAAATGAAATTAATTTTGATAATTTATTAGATAATACTAATGAAATAAGAAAAATTCATTGAAGTGAAATAAAATCATTTTTATCTAATGAGAAAATTAAATTAGATATATTGTTTAACGCAGTGTTACTTTCAAATAAGGAGATAAGTTATTATAATTATCCATGAACACTAAAATCTCTTAAAGCTAGTATTCTAAATCATTTTAAATGATATTATATGGAATATATGTATAGTGAATTTATTTTGTATTATAATCAAGCCGCAAGAAATAGATATAGATCAGAAAGACAAAGATACTTAGCTGCAAAAAGAGCGTCTAGATATAATTCTTCTTATTGATCATGAGGATATTCTTCATGAGGATGAGGATGGTCATCATGATGATCTTCATCTTGAAGTAGTAGTTATAGTAGCTCGGGAAGTAGTAGTTGGTAAAATAAAAATATTAGAGTTTGCACTCTAATATTTTTTTATTAAACTATTATTGAAATTTTAATAAGAAATAAAATATAAAATGAAATTACCAAAAGTAGAGATATATTCAGATTGATGAGCAAGACCAAATCCTTGAGTAGGAGGGTATTGAGTAGTTATGAAATATAGATGAATAGTAAAAGAATTTTCTTGATTTGCAGAACATAGCACAAATAATAGAATGGAGTTAACTGGTGCAATTACATGACTTGAAAAATTAAATACAAAATCAAAAGTAACTCTTTATACTGATTCACAATATACTATTAATGGTATAGAAAAATGATGGGCAAAAAGTTGGAAAGAAAATAATTGGATGAGAACAAAAACAGATAAAGTGCTAAATGCTGATTTATGGGAAAAGTTTTTAAACATAGTAGAACAACATGAAGTGAAGTTTGAATGGGTGAAAGGGCATAACTGACATGAAGAAAATGAAAGATGTGATGAGTTAGCTACTGAACAAATATTAAAGAATGCTAAAGCTTTAAATCTAGATAATGATTCTTTAATCAAAAAAGTTTTAAATGAAAATGTTGATAAAAGTATAAAAATTACAGAAGAGTGACAAGCTTGTAGAAAATGTTGAACAAAAGTTGTTAAAGCATTTCCGAAGAAAAAAAGTACTAAAAATAAAAGCTATTTTTATAGATATTATTTAAATTGTCCTGGATGTAAGACAAATTACTTTTTGGATGAAGCAAAAGTTATGTGTTAATAAAAAAGATTAGAGTCATACTCTAATCTTTTTTATTATAAATAAATTTATGACATTTTATGTTTTTGTTTAAATTCATTTTTTTCATTTTTTCTATTCTTTTAACATTTGTTGGATGATCTGATAATAAAAGTAAATAGTTATTGAAATCACCATTTCAATTTTCAAAAAAATTAACACTACAATTAAGATTTAAATTCATTTTATTAATTAATTCAATTCATCAAATATCTGCATTTATTTCTGTTATTCTACTACTGTATTTATTTGCAATATTTGATATATCTTTATTGAAATCAAATCAAAAAAATTGTAAAGTTAGATAAAAGGGAATTTCAGTTAATAAAGAATGTAATACATCTCTATTTTCTATATGTTTCATTTCATGTCATACAATAAATATTAGCTCTTCTTCATAATCAATATTTTCTAATAATCATTTTGTAAGTATTATATTTCATCATATAAACGCGTAAGCATTTATGTCTTCACTATCTTCTAAATATATATTTATACCTTTTAAATCAACTATTTTATTAGTTAAATTAGTATTAATATCAAGCAGTGTTTTATTTTCTTTTATAAATGGTATATCTGAAAATAATTCTTTCTCTTTTTCTAATGATATTGATCATATAATAAAATATGAAAATAAATAAAAACTTAAGTATGAAACTATAAAAAAAGGTATTGTTATAATTAACATTTTTCATAACCATCAAAAATCAGGGTTTGATGGATTAATATTATCTTCATAATCTCATTTAATTGGTAATTTTACAGTTTTCATATTATATATAGTGTTATATTAACTTAAGTATAGTTTTTTTTTGTATTATTAAAAGATTATGTTAGTATTTTGTTAACTTATTATTTAACAATAAATATGGCTAAAATTAAATGTCCAGAATGTGATAAAGAATATGAAATTGATTCTAAATTAGAATGAAAAAAAGTTAAATGTTCAAAATGTGAGAATGTTTTTACTTTATCATTTTCAAAAAATGAAGATATACAGGAAAAAAATATTGAAGTTGCAAGTGATGATAAATCTATTGAAGAAAATAATAATAAAAAATTAGAAGAAAAAGAACCTGATAATGTGATTAAACCTCATAAAACAAGTTATATATTATTATGAAGTCCAGTTTTATTATTTTCTATTATAACATTAATAACATTTTTTATAGCATTACCTATTTGAATAGTTTTTTTGATATTAACTGCTTTAATTTATATGTGGTTTAATATTAAATATAAAAAAGAAGAATATATTATTACTGATAGAAAAATTATTTATAATTATTGAAATCTATTTTCAGATAATTCTGTAGAAGTTAATTTAAATAAAATTACTCAAGTTAGTTCTATTTTAGGATTTATTCAATATAAAATATTTTGAACATGAAATCTTAGAATTAAAACAGCTTGAAGTGATAGCTCAAAAATTAATTTTAAAAATATACTTTTAACAATGGATATTTATGAAAATGTTCAATGAAGAATGAGAAAAAATGGTTTTCATTTACTTAAAGATAAATTAGTTCAAACTACAAAACCACATTGGTTATGAATTATTTGAGAAATTTTCTGACAATTAGTTGCAAATTTTTTAATTGTATTCGTATGATTATGAAATATTTTTGCTGTATTAGGTCAGTATAGTTCATCTGATATAACTTTATTTACATTATTACCATCTATTTTATTTTGAATAATTGCTATATTTTTATTAACAATTACTTATCTAGATTTAAAAAGAAGAAAATATGATGTTTATACAGATTCTATATTCTATACTGAATGATTTCTAACTAAGCATTTTTCATTTTTACCAATGGAGTCTGTTGCAGATACAGAAAATACACAAAGCTTCTTTTCGAAAATATTTGGTTTGCATGATGTAATTGTTAGTTCTGAATGATCTAACAATAAAGTGTTATTCAAAAATATGCTGGACTGAGAACAAATGATGAAAAATATCAAATATCTCAAGGATAATATCATTATGTGAGAAAAAGATGTTTTATTATGAGAAGAAAAAAGTGCTAATAGTTTAATATGATTTAAAGATAAAATAGAAAAACCTTTAGATTATGATAAAGGTTTTAGAGGGGAATATAAAATGAGTATGCTAAAATCTATAGTTGTAATATTACCATTACTATTATTTCCACCTGTTTTCATCGCTGCATTTATTGCTCAAGTTATAAGAGTTTTGTTTACTAAATTTATAGTAGAAGAATCTAGTATTGAAAAGAAATTTGAATTTTTAAGTAAAAAACATAATTCATTTAGTGTTGAAAAAATAACATGAGTTATAATTAAAGAATCTC
>JAMOTX010000072.1 GCA_027062145.1 Candidatus Altimarinota bacterium
AAATATAATTCAACTTCAAATATTGTAAATATAAAAGATGATTATAAAAAAATTGATATTGATACTTATTCTTTAGCTAAAACTAAAAGAACACATAGAAATAATATGAATAATATTTATAAATGTTGATTATTAACAACCCAAAAAAAATCACTTTTATTAATAAAAAATGACTTAATTAAAAAAAGTCCTACTATTTGAAAAAAAATTGAATGAAAAATAGCTTCAAATATTGCAAAAATTGATGCACTTGTAAATAGCTTATGATGCACTAAATCAAAAAGTAAAAATACAGTTGTTAAATTAACATTATTAAAACAAGCTACATATCAAACATGTAAATATGTAAGTTATCTAGAATATTTAAAAGATTATAATAGAGATTTAAAAAATCAATTTGATCCTAAAAAAACTAGATTTACTCCAACAGAAATCGCAAATAAACAAACTGAAGAAATTAATAAAATAGATAAAGAAATAGATCATACATATAAAATCTTCCCTCTTGTATTTCATGCCTATACAGAATATGAAAATAATATAACAGCTCATTTTTTATTACAATTACTAAGAGATGATTATATAACATTTAGAGAAAAATTACATAAATCATTAAATCCTATTAATCAAGTAGTTTATAAAATAGTAAATGCTATGAAAAAATAAAAAAAGAGATTCTTAACGAATCTCTTTTTTTAATCTAAATATATATATCAATCAATAGTTCTATCTCAAATTTTAATTTTACGAGTAGTAACTTCATATAATTTTCTATAATTCATATCTTTAACAATAATATGAGTAGCTGTTATATCAACAACAATTCATACATGTCCATATCTACGATTATATCATCTACCTGTAAATTGAACGATTGAACCAATTTTAGGAGTTTGTTTAACTGTATGTCATTTAGCTTTTGCATTTGCTATCCATCTATTAGCATTTCATCTCCAATCGACAGCAGCATAAGAAGCAACATACCAAGTACAATTTCAAGCAACTCATGAATATGGCCTTCTCCGAACCATTTTATATTTTCAACTTGTATTTACATATTGACTACCACCAGATTTTTTATAATAATTTGTAGTAGGTTTTCTGTAAACTGGTTTTTTAATTTTTTTAATTGCTCATGGAATAGTTAATACATCTCAAACTATTAATGAGCTTCATTTATCTATATTATTTTGTTCTCTTATTTTTTCTTCAGCTGTATCATATTTTTTTGCAATACTAGATATTGTATCACCTTTAACTACTTGATGAATCAATCATGAAACAGGTGGAATTTTTATAATTTCTCAAGGATGTAATGTATGTCTTTTTGAAAAATCATTTGCCCATAGTATTGAGTTTGTAGAAACTCTAAATCTATATGCAATTACTGAAAATGAATCTCCTGGTTTAACTTCGTAATCAACTATTTCATTAGTTCATTCTAAATCCCTTTCATCATCCAATATAGTATTAACTGAAATAAATGAATCAGTAGATTCTAAAATAGGAGTATTTATATTATCAAATTCATCATCTCATCAATAATAAGATTCAATAATTGAATCTTCATCAATATCTCCTCTATAAAAATCATACCTAGATGTATTATACATAAATGATGCCAAAGTAGGATATACTGGGATAACTAAAAGAATAAAAAATATAACTATATTATAATCAAAGCTAGTATTTAAACTATTTTTTTTATCTCACACTCAAATATTCTCTTTAACAATTCTCAGATGTCTATTTAAACGAGCCTTAACATTAACTCTCGTTTTTTCTTTTCTTGCCAAAATTATTATTTAAAAAAATAAATATTAAAAAAATCTTATCTCTAGGGTTATTATACTCTAGAAACAAGATTTTCAAAATTTAATTATGCAACAGATAATACTTCTAATTTAGTTAAATGAGCTCTAAACCCTTTATTTCTAGTATATCTTTTTTTAGATTTTTTCTTAAAAACTCTAACTTTTTCACCTTTGAATTGTTCTAAAACTTTAAATTCAACTTTAGAACCTTTAACAGTAGGTACTCAAACTTTAGTTTCTTTACCTTCATCATCAGTTACTAATAATGCTTCAACTGAAAATTTATCTCCAGCTTCTCTTTGTAATTTTTTAACATCAATAGTTTCTCCTTTTCTAACAATGAATTGATTTCATCCTAATTCGATTACAGCTAACATAGCTTTTTATAGTTAATTAATAAATTTTATAAATCATAAGTTAATCTTCTAGTATCAGATTCTATCCCTACAATAGAATTCTAACTTCTAACTTATAATACATTTAACGATCTGCAAAAATGTTAAATATAATATGGTTGGAATGGTAGGATTCGAACCTACGCATAACGGAGTCAAAGTCCGTTGCCTTACCGCTTGGCGACATTCCAATATGTATTTTTACTTCTTAAGCTCGAGTATTATATATAAACAAAAAAAAAGTCAAAATTAATTTTACTTTTTTTTTTCTTTCTATATTATTTAAAAGAGCTTAATTTTTAAAATAAAAAAACTATGATGTGATTTATTAGCTTTATGCAAAAAAGACCTTCTGATATAACTATTAGAACTGGTAGAGTATTATTCGGATTAATTCTCATATGAGCATTTTATTATAATTTAGTATTTCAATGAGATGCAATTGAAAATGTATTATTTTGACAAACATTATCTACTGAAAATATTCTTACGTTTAAATACATATTAGTTTGATTATGAATCATCCCATTAATAATGTGAGCGATTAAAATGTGTTTCTTAAAAAAGAAATATATGAGATTTATACAAATAGCTTTTTGAATTTTCTTATTCTATATTTCATCAATAATAGTTGAATGACCTGAATTAGATTTAGATTCACTAATTGTATTTATGTGATTTTTACCACTTGTAGCATGAATTACAGGTAAATGTATTCCTTCGTATTGTATGAAATTTGCAGAAAAAATTACTAAAATAAGAGTATAAAATTACTAAAGAGAGTTTTTAACATAAACTCTCTTTTTTTATTGCATTAATTATTAAAAAAATTATCATATATTATACAAATAATTATTAACTTTTAAGCATATGTGTTGAATTTTTGCATATAATTGAAATGAAGATTCAATTTGATACTTAGTAGAATGACTAAGAAATTTAGAGTATAGATGATATGATAGTGCTTGAATTTTATGAGTTAATAAATCATGAGACTTTTTTATTGAAAAATCAGTTTGAAAAGTTTCTAATCTTGCTTCTAAAATTGAGAAAAATACAAATAAACTTAATAATTATACAAGCTGAATTGCTCATACTAGATGGGCAACTCATGGTAAAGTTACTGAGTTAAATACACATCCCCATATTTCAAATAATAAAAGATTTTTTGTAGTTCACAATTGAATAATAGAAAATTATATTAGCTTAAAAGAAAAATTATCTAAAAAATATACTTTTTATTCTGAAACTGATACTGAAGTTGTTGCAAAACTAATAGAAGATCTTTTTGATGGAAATATTGTTACTACCCTAGAAAAAGTTACAAAACAATTAGTTTGAGCATATGCTATTGCAGTGATAGATAAAGAAAATCCTAATGTATTAGTTTGAGCAAAACTTTGAAGTCCAATGGTGGTTTGAGTTTGAAAAAATTGAATTTTTCTTTCAAGTGATTTAAATGCTTTAAATAAAATAGCAACTGAATTTACAACTCTAGAAGACAATGAAACTATTGTAATTGAAAATTGAAAATATTCTGTTTTTTCAATGTGAGAAGAAGTGAGTAAAACTCATGAAAAAATTGATGAAAATACTGAAATAGCTGATAAATGAAAATTTAATTCATTTACTGAAAAAGAAATAAATGAAATACCTTCTGTTTTAAGAAATGCATTAAAATGAAGAATAAATTTTGATACTAAGACAATTCATAATGAAACTTTAGATGAATTATCTAAAAATAAAATAAATAATATCGAAATAATAGCTTCATGATCAAGTTATTTTGCATGAGTTGTTTGAAAAAGTTGGTTTGAAGAATTAGCATGAATAAAAACCGAAGTCAGAGTATCAAGTGAATTTTTATATGAAAAATTTATACCTAATAAAGAAACTCTTTATATATTTATGTCTCAATCAGGTGAAACTGCTGATGTAAGAGAGTGTGTAAAAATGGTTCAACAAAAATGATGTAGAACTTTTTGAATAGTTAATGTTGTTTGAAGTACTATTGCTAGAATGTGTGATTCATGACTTTATACTAAATCATGAATAGAAATATGAGTAGCCTCTACAAAAAATATTATTGGTCAATTAGCAGTACTATTACTTATATCTCTTCATATGTGACTTAAAAGAGATTTGCAAGTTCAAGATTCTAAAAATATTATTGAAAAATTAGCTGAATTAGATAAAAAACTTGAATGATTATTAGAACAACATAATCATATTAAAACTTTAGCTTGAAAATATTCAAAGTATTCAAATTTTTTCTATTTATGAAGAAATTTAGTTTATTGAACAGCATGTGAATGTAGTCTAAAATTAAAAGAATTAAGTTATGTTCATGCTGAAGCATATTCTACTTGAGAACTTAAACATTGACCATTAGCATTAGTTTGACCTAATTTCCCATGTATCGTTATAAATCCTAAAAGTATAATGAGAGAAAAAACTATTTCTAATGTAAAAGAAATTCAAGCAAGGAATGGTACTATATTATGAATAATTACAGCTTGAGACACAGTTAAAGATATATATGATGATATAATAGAAATGCCTAAATCTCACCCTATATTAACACCTTTTCTACCATTAATACCATTATGGATTTTTGCAGTTGAAATAGCAAAAAATTTAAATAGAGATATTGATAAACCTCAAAATTTAGCCAAAAGTGTTACTGTAGAATAAAAAAAAGAAAGAATTTTAAAATTCTTTCTTTTTTTATATGAAAAATAATATTAAAGCAACAACTATTCATAACAAACTTCAAGCAAATGCTTCACTTGGCAAATGTCATAATGATTCTTTAAATTTCTTTTCTCATAAACTTTCATTAATAGCAATAGCATGTTGTCATGCTTCAAATCTTACATTTATAGCATCATAAATTATGATAACTGTAAAGGCCATAGATATAGCAAATAAATCTGAACTAATTCAGAATTTTATAGCGACAGCAGTAGCTAAAGATACAACAACTGCAGAATGAACTGATGGCATTCATCAACTTCATAATGCTCAAGCTATATCTAATTTTCAAGTTTTAAGTTTAATTGAAATTCATTTTAAGAAAACTGTTACAACAAATGCTACAGCAGGTACTAAAATAAGATTTTGATAATATATATTTAAATCCATAATATATTTTTAAGAAATAACTATTTAATATTAATTATTTTATATTCAAATATTCCTGATTTTGCTTTTACTTTTACTTTTTCTCATTTTTTCTTTCAAAGCATTGCTTTTCATACAGCTGATTCATTTGAGATAGTTGGAGTTTCCGCTAAAATATCAGCTTCAGTTGAACCTACAATTTTAATAATTTCTTTTTCGCCTCATTCTACATTTTCAATTTCTAT
>JAMOTX010000073.1 GCA_027062145.1 Candidatus Altimarinota bacterium
TTGGTAAAGGTTTAATTGGTAGAGTAGTTGATGCTCTTGGTAATCCAATCGATGGATTAGGAGAAATTAAATCTACTGAAAAATATCCTATTGAAAGAGTTGCTACTGGTGTAATGGACAGAAAATCTGTACATGAACCATTAGAAACTGGTCTTAAAGCAATTGATGCACTTGTACCAGTTGGTAGAGGTCAAAGAGAACTTATTATTGGTGATAGACAAACAGGTAAAACTCAAGTTGCTATTGATGCAATTTTAAATCAAAAAGGTAATGGTGTAACTTGTGTATACGTTGCTATTGGTCAAAAAGAAGCAAAAGTTGCTAGAGTAGTTGAAGAATTAAGAGCTAGATGAGCAATGGATTATACTATTGTTGTTACAGCTTGAGCTTCTGATCCAGCTTCAATGCAATATTTAGCTCCATACGCAGGTTGTGCTATGGCTGAATATTTTATGTTCAATAAAGAACATTCATTAATTATATATGATGATCTTAGTAAACAAGCAAATGCTTATAGAGAAATGTCATTATTATTAAGAAGACCACCAGGTAGAGAAGCGTATCCTTGAGATGTTTTCTATCTTCACTCTAGATTACTAGAAAGATCTTCTAAACTAAATGATGAATTAGGTAACGGTTCAATGACTGCATTACCTATTATTGAAACTCAAGCTTGAGATGTATCTGCATATATCCCAACTAATGTAATTTCAATTACAGATGGTCAAATATTTTTAGAATCAGATTTATTTAATTCAGGTCAAAAACCAGCAATTAATGTATGATTATCGGTTTCAAGAGTATGAGGTGCTGCACAAATTAAAGCAATGAAAAAAGTTTCAGGTACTTTGAAATTAGATCTTGCTCAATATAGAGAATTAGCTGCATTTTCACAATTCGCTTCTGATTTAGATCCAGCTACTAGAGCTCAATTAGAAAGAGGTGAAAGAATGATGGAATTATTAAAACAAGGTGTATATGAACCAGTTTCTGTTGCAAAACAAACTTGTGCAATGTATGCTTGAGGTAAAGGTTTCTTCGATAAAATTGAAGTTTCTAAAATTAAAAAAGCTGAATCAGATTTATATTTAAGTCTTGATGAAGAAAAAACAATCATTGAATCTATCGCTAAAGATGGTAAAATGTCAGAAGATGCTGAAAACAAATTAAAAGATGTTATCGCTAAAGTAGTTGAACTTAATAAATAATTTTTATCATGGCAAATTGAAAAGAAATCAAAAGAAGAATCTGATCAATTAAAAATACTGCAAAAATAACTAAGGCTATGGAGCTTATTTCAACTGTAAAGATGAAAAAAGCTCAAGACTTAGCATTAGAAAAGAAAGAATATATATCATGAATACTTAAAGTAATTATGAATTTAAATGATAGTCTTTCTGAAAATGTATTTTTTGAATGAAAAGAAAAAGCTTCAAAAACACTTTGAGTAATTATAACTTCAAATAAATGATTATGTTGAGGTTATAATATCAATGTGATGAAAAAAATTAATGAATATATGTTATTAAATGATGAACAAATTGAATTTGTTACTCTTTGAAAAAGGGGTGCTCAATTTGTTGCTAGAACAGGGAATCAGATATTAGCTGATTTTTCTGAAGAATTTACTGATAATATTGATTATAATTTTTCTAAAAGTGCATCTAGATTTATAAGTGATAAATTTTCTAAGGAAGGGTATGATAAAGTAGTAATATTTTATAATTATTATAAAAATACTATTACACAAATACCAGTTGCTAGATGATTTTTACCTTTAACGGATGATTCTATACAAAAATATTTTAAAGCTACTTTATGAGATGATTATATAGAATCTGAAAATAAAGACGTTTCTTATAAATATACAGTTGAACCAACAGTTGAAGAATTAGTAGATGAAGTATTACCAATGTTGATAGACTCAATGTTTTATGATGTATTGATTGAATCAAAAGCATCAGAACATAGTTCTAGAATGATTGCAATGAAGAATGCTAAGGATAATGCAAATAAATTTGCATCAAAATTACAACTTCAATACAATAAGGCTAGACAAGCTGCTATTACAAAAGAAATTTCAGAAATAGTAGGTTGAGTTGAATCAATGAAAGATATGTAATCCTATTCAAATGATTAAATACTTTACAAAACAGATATTTGTTATAAAATTTAGAAAGTTTATTTAAATAAAATTATTTTTATGAAAATCAAATTATATAGAATTGTATTAAATATTTTGTTTTATGTTTTTTATTCAGTAATTACTTCAATTTCTTTCTCTTTTATTTTTCCTACTGTACTTGTTATTTTATGACAAGATATAATAGCACCTAATAATCCAATATTTGATAAAATTCAAATATTAATATTAGTTTTAGTTTTATTTTTTACATTATTATTTAGAAAATTTTTCTATTTACCAATAAGAGAAAAAATTAAAATTAAAAAAGATAAAAAAGAGAAAAAATTTAAGAAATACAAAAAGAAAGAAGAATTAAGTGATAATAATGAATTAGAACTTGATATCAAAATAGGAAAAGAAATAAAATAATAAAAATTTTAAAAATTAATTTTGCAAAACAATGCATACTTGAAAAATTACTAAAATAGTTTGAGTAGTAATCGATGTTGAATTTACAGATGGATATGTTCCTTCTATTTATGAAGCATTAGAAATTAAAGGACACTCTGAAAGAGTAGTACTTGAAACTCAACAACAATTAGGTGATGGTGTAGTTAGAACTATTGCTATGAACACTATTGATGGTTTAAAAAGAGGAATGACTGTAGAAGCTACTGAAGCTCCTATTTCTGTTCCAGTTGGTGAAGGTGTTCTTGGTAGAATGTTTAACGTTCTTTGAGATCCAATAGATAATAAACCAAAACCGAAAACTAAATATATGGATCCTATTCATAGAGATGCCCCAGATTTTGCTGATTTAACAGTTACTGCTGAAGTTTTTGAAACTGGTATTAAAGTAGTAGATCTTATTGCTCCTATGTTAAAATGAGGTAAAGTAGGTTTATTTGGTTGAGCATGAGTTGGTAAAACAGTTATCATGCAAGAATTAATTCATAATATCGCACAAGGACATGGTGGTTACTCTGTTGTTGCCGGTGTAGGTGAAAGAACAAGAGAATGAAATGATCTTTATCATGAAATGGAAGAATCAGGAGTTATTGATAAAACTGCTATGGTATTTGGACAAATGAATGAAGCTCCAGGACCTAGAGCTAGAGTTGCATTAACAGGTCTTGCTATGGCTGAACATTTTAGAGATAGAGAAAAAAGAGATGTATTATTGTTTATTGATAATATATTCAGATTTACTCAAGCTGGTTCAGAAATATCTGCATTATTAGGTAGAATACCTTCTGCTGTAGGTTATCAACCAACTTTAGCTACTGATATGGGTGCTTTACAAGAAAGAATTACTTCTACTAAAGATGGTTCTATTACTTCAGTTCAAGCTGTTTATGTTCCTGCTGATGATCTTACGGATCCAGCTCCAGCTGCTACATTTGCCCATCTTGATTCAACTATTGTATTAAATAGATCTATTGCAGAACTTGGTATATATCCAGCTGTTGATCCACTTGATTCAACTTCTACTGTACTATCTCCAGATGTTGTTGGTCAAGAACATTACGATGTTGCTAGATGAGTTCAAAAAATACTTCAAAAATATAAAGAACTACAAGATATTATTGCAATTCTAGGTATGGACGAATTATCTGAAGAAGATAAAACAACTGTAAATAGAGCAAGAAAAGTTCAAAAATTCTTATCTCAACCTTTTTACGTAGCTGAACAATTTACTGGTGTATCTGGTGTTTATGCTAAAGCTACTGAAACTGTTGCAGGTTTTAAAAAGATTTTAGAAGGTGAAGTTGATCATATTCCAGAAAATATGTTCTTATATAAAGAAAATATGGATGCAGTTATTGCTAAATATGAAAAAAGTTTAACTGAAGAAAAATAATCATAAAAACTATGAAATTAGAAATATTATCATTTACATGAAACTTATTTAAATCTGAAAAAGTTGAACAAGTTACTGCTATGACTAAAACAGGTGAAGTTACTATTTTAGATAACCATACACCTTTAGTTACTGTTTTAAAACCATCTATTATTAGTATTATTTATACTGATGAAGCTTGAGTAAAATCAGAAAAAGATTTTGCTATAGGTGGATGAGTTTTAGAAGTATCTAATTCAACTGTAAGGGTTTTAATTGATATGTTAGTATCAATTGATGATGTTGATGTTGATGCAGCTGAAAAAGCTAAAAAAGATGCTTTAGCTATGATGGAAAAATTCAAAGATGCTAAAGATAAAGTTGATATGGAAAAATTCATTGAAGCAGAAGATATGTTACTTAAATCAGTTGCAAAATTGAAATTAAGTGAAATAAAATAAAAACTACAATTAATTGTAGTTTTTATTTTTATATAATTTTGAATAAAAAAAAGAACCAATATTGGTTCTTTTTTTATTAGAAAAATTTAATTTTATCAGCATTAGGATGTTCTCTTAATTTTTCAAGAGTTTTAGCTTCGATTTGTCTAATTCTTTCTCTTGTAACTCAGAATTCTTTACCTACTTCTTCTAAAGTATGTACATCACCTCAATCTAAACCAAATCTCATAATAATAATTTTTCTTTCTCTAGGAGTAAGAAAATCTAACATTTCATATAAATTATCTTTTAATAAATTCATATTTGTTTGAACATCTGGAGTTGGATTTTTATCATCTTCAATAAAATCTCATAAACAAGTATCTTCTTCAGATCAAACAGGAGAGTCTAAAGATAATATATCTTGAGAAATTCTCATTATTTGTCTTACTTTTCTTATATCCATATCTAACTCAGTTGCTAGTTCTTCCATAAGAGGTTCTCTTGTAAGCTCTTGAGTCAGTCTTCTATATGTATGAGTAAATTTATTAATTGTTTCAATCATATGTACTGGAACTCTTATAGTTCTAGCTTGATCAGCAATTGCTCTAGTTACTCATTGTCTTATCCACCATGTTGCATAAGTTGAAAATTTAAATCATTTTTCAGCATCAAATTTATCAACAGCTCTAAATAATCCAACATTTCATTCTTGTATAAGATCAAGTAATCCTAAACCTCTTCACATATATTTTTTAGCAATTGATACTACTAATCTTAAATTTGCAGCAGCTAATTGTTTTCTTGCATCCATACTACCAGCTTTAATAGCTTTTCATAGTGCAAGCTCTTGTTCTCAGTTTAATAAATCAACTCTTCAAATTTCATTAAGATACATTCTAATAGAATCATCACTTATTTCAGAAAGAGATATAGATTGTTTAGAATCTTTTTTACTTTTTCTGTGATCAGTAAAAAGATTTTCTTTATCTAAATTATCTACAATATCTATTTTTAAGCTTAAAAATCTTGTATATACTTCATCAAGTAATTCAATATCATCTTCAGCATTTGGCATTGCAGCCATTACTTCATCTTGAGTAACTTTTCATTCAAGTTTACCTTTTTTCATCAATTCTTGAATACCTTCTGGCATTGTTTCAAGCATTTC
>JAMOTX010000074.1 GCA_027062145.1 Candidatus Altimarinota bacterium
ATCAATTCTTAACCTAATCCTACAATAAGTCGAATAAGCTTCAATATGAATATCCGAAGCTCCCTCTTCTACTGCAATTGTTAACAAAAGTTTAAATAAAGATTCTATATCTACATCTAAAATCGCATTTTGAAGCTTTTCATACCATTTACTCTGCTTATTAATCATTATAATGATTTAATAAATTAAACTGGTAAAAATTAATTTCAGCAAAATACCTAAACACAAATCATTTATAATTAATCATTACTTACAATACCCTCTTTCCTTAAAAATTCTATAAACCTGCAAATTAGCCAATAATTTATCCAATAATTTAGCTTTCTTAGATTCTTTTTGCAAATTATCAATAATTTGTTGTAATTCTTTTAGGTCATACAATTTTGCAGCATCTACATTTCACTTTGACAAAATATTATATTTATTTTTTATATAAGATAAAGCTTTTCATAAATCAAAGCTAGATCAATTTGTTACAGACTTACAAGAACCTTGACCTATATAAGAAAGAATTTTATTATATTCATCTTGAGTTAAATATTTATAGAAAATAGATAACCCTACATTAGCATTATACATTGCCAAAGCATTATTTTTCTCATTTTTAGTAAATGTAAATTTATCTAATTGTAAAATAGATGGCAAGTTATTATATACATCTTTTAACCTTTCCAAAAGAGAATAATTTATTTTCCCCAATTTATCAACCATAGTATAAGCTATAAAGTAATTAGTATTAAACTTGTTTATAAACTTATATTTACATACAAAATCGATATCTTTATTTAAATCACACTTAGCAAAAGTTTTTATAGTATTAGCTATTTGAGAATAATTTTTATCAAAAATATCACTACAATATCCATTTTCTTTAATGCAATCATACAATCTTGCACCTACTAATTTATCCCAATCATTAATTTTATGATATTCATTTTTAATAAATTTATAAAAACTAGAGTTTGTATAATTTGAATTAGATAGTTTAGAAAAATATGATAATAATAAAGAATTTATATCATCAAGATTAACATTATTTTTTAAAAATTCAGAATTAATCTGAGAAGGTAACTTACAATTTCACTTACAATTAAATAATTTCCTACAATTATCATTAAATTTTTGAGTACACTTATACAACTGATAAGCTATCCACCTAGTTCATAACTTTTTATTTACTTCAAAATCCTGTGGCAATTGCTGTTGAACATATTGCTTAATCTGATTCCAAAGATAATAAGTAAATTCATTTATTAATACAATATTTTTTATATCTGATGTAATAGTAAGCTTCGAAATCAATCAATAAAAAGATTTCTCATCTATTAAATTAAATTTAATATTTAATCAAACTAGTGCTAAATTGTTACGCAGAATGTTAAGTTTTTGCAATTTAATTCATTCAATAACATTATTTAATCATTGATATAACTTACCTTTATAAGAAATAGTAAAAAAGTCTGTCCAATATTTAATTAAATTTAAATCAATATACCCAGCTTTTTTCAAATATTCTGAACCAAAAATATCTGGATTTATAACTTGTGAAAAGGGATTAATCCAAATATTTACAGAAGGTAATAAAATATAAGATAAAAAATTTTTATAAGGAGCTACATTTGATAAATATTTTTGTTTATATAGCTCAGCCTGAATAGACACAAATTTTGATATTGCAGGTAATTCGTAAATATATAGTTTTGATAAAACCTTAGCCGTATTGTCAACTAGTTGCTTATCCTTAATATATTTTAAAACTTCTGCTCTATTAAGATTAGGAAAACTAGATAAATATTTCCTTAAAGTTAAAACATTATTAAATTCCTGAAGCTGATTAACTGAAAATAAATCAATTTTTTGTAAAATTTTCTGTAATTTTTCTTTTTTAGAAATAATATTAGTTGTATCAAAAAATGAATCTAACATAAATTTAGCAGCAGAATCTGAAGAATAAATATCTACAATAATTTCTTTAATAACATTCTTATACAACTTATTGTATTCTTTCTGGTTATAAGTTAAATACTCTTTAATATATAAAGAGTCTACAATAGAAGTAATTATTCTTAAGTTATTGTTTTTTATCAAGTTAATTAGCTTAGGATCATTTATTATAGCTATTTGGTTTACATTATTTTGAAGCTTTTGATAAGTAACATAAGTATTTTTAACTAAAACAATAAACGCTATAAGTACAATAAATAAAATACTAGAAAATAAATAAAAAAATAACTTATCTCTATAGGAATAATACCATAGCAATATATCTTCCTTCTTTATTGACTTAATTTTTTTAATTATTTTTTCTAAATTATCCTTTGAAAAAATTTCTTGCAATTTATCTAATAATTCTTCTAACTTTTCTTTTGAAAATGTATCCTTATTACCAATTTTTTTAAATAACGATATAATATTATTTATTTTTGTTTTCATTTTTTTTATTAAATAACTAAATTAAATTTCTAATTATAAATTATAAATATAACCGTTTTTTTATATTAATATGATATATCCGTAACTTCTAAATCAACTTTAGGTTGAACAGATGTAACAAATTTTTGACTAGCTGTAATAAAACTAAGTTTATATCCTCCTACTCTCTTAGTAATTTTTTTAACTTTCACAGTATTATAAGAAATATTTTTTCATATAATTAAACGAGATTCTCTTAATAAAGTTACTATATCAGATAAAAGCTGAATTACTCAAATCTTTGAACTTATTTCTGGAGACAACATCAATTTAATAGAAAAAGACAAATTCTCAGACTTAGGATCATATGAAAGCAATTGTACATCAACAGGCAAAAATTCGCTTTCTAAATTTTTACCTAAATTTAAAGTTCTAGCATAAACATTTTTAATAAATTCTACATAATCAGTTATAAACTTGTTTTTATCTAAAAAAGGATATATTCTTTTAAATTGATTATATCTATCATTTAACCTATCTGCAAAAATATTTTGAAAATTATTAACAAAATAAGAATTTGCTAAAGTATCATCCGAAGTATACATATAATTAAAATAAATATTCTTAAGATATTCATATGTTCCTTGATCTTTAAAATATTGAATATCAGATTCTATATAATCAAGTAATTCATTGGAAGAGATTAAACGATATTTTCCAGGAAACTTACTTCTAGTATAAACAAAATCAAATATTTGTTGCTTAAATAATCAAGACTTTATATATACATAATCAGTTACATATAATTTTATAGAATTCAATGTAGTAAGAATTGGTAATATTCTAATATTTTTAACTACACTTTGTAATTCTTTAGGAAAAAACTTATATTGAACTAACAGGTTTTGATATTTTTTTAAATCATTATAATTAGATTTGATTAAGCTGTAATTTTGATTTTTTAATAGCTCCTTAAATTTTAATTTATCATAAAATAAAATTCACGGATTTTGTAAGTAACTTTTAATGTTTATATCTTGCTTAATAGGAACATCTTTAGAATTAACAGAAACAGAAAAATTAGAACTAGAAAACACCTTCAATAAAATAGACTTAATAGTATTAACATACATAGATTCATATAAAGTTAAATTATCTTGAGGCTTAACACTAAATAAAAAAAAGTAATAAGTACCTCCTAATATTATTATTAAGAAAATTAATAACAAAGTTAAATATCACACTAATTTAGTTTTCCAACTAATCTTTTCTTTAGTTTTTGTTATTTTTTGAATCGAATCAATTCCTCAATCATCCTCTAAATCTGCCAATAAATCATCCATTTCTGGATTAGTATCAAATTCCTTTTTATCCATTTTTTATTTTTATATATGTAAAACACTTATATTGTATTTTTTATCTTAATTTAGTCAAATTTTTTATACCTTTTTATCTTTACAAATTTAAAAAAGCCTGGATTAACCAGACTATTTCTTCATTTTTAGTTTAATTGCTGCAATTTCTTCTTTTAATTTTAATATTTTTTCTTCTACTTCTTGTTTTTTCTTTTCTTTAGCTTTAACAACTTCAGGAGAAGCTTTTTGCCTAAATCAGTCAGAAGCAAGTAATTTCCTAATTCCTTGTAAAAATTGTTCTTCTTCTTTAAGTTTTTTCTCTAATTCGTGAAGTTTTTGATGATAATCAACTTCAGCTTCAGGCAATTGAATTCAAATTTTTGTATTTCCTACCACATCAGTTACTGCATCTTGTTCAAATTCTTCAGAAATTTCAGATAAGTTTACAATTCTTTTTATCAAATCCTCATATTTTCACAATCTTTCTTTAAAGTTTTCAATATAAGCTTTCACTTCCAAATGAGGTTTAATATTGTTTGTAGCTCTTAAGGTCCTCAAACCAACAATAGTATCTACCAACAAATTGATAGTTTCATCTTCTTCAATTCATAATTGTTTTGGATATTCACTTACCATCAAAGCACCTGAAAACTTCATTTTTCTCCATAATCTTTCTGTTACAAATGGAATTACAGGATGTAACAACTTATAAATTGTTCCCAAAGCATAAAGCAAAACAGTTGGTGTAAATGGACCATCATCATACTTTGAAATTTCTATATACCAATCACAAAACTTATTCCAAACAAATTTCTGAACATTTAAGAAAGCCTCTCCAAAATAAAATTTATCCATAGAATCACTTACTTGTTGAATCAATTTATCCAATCCAGCCAAAATCCACTTATCAAAACTTGTTAATTCATTTACATTATCTTTTAGTAAGTTATACAATTCATCATAATCAATCTCTTGGGCATCTTCAATTTCAGCCTTGTTATATACAAATCTAGAAGCATTCCACAATTTGTTGATAAATCTTTTATTGTAATCAAGCTTATCTTCCGAGAAATTTAAATCATTACCTGGAGTTGTTCCAAGAACTAATGTTAATCTTAAAGCATCAGCTCAATGAGTTTTAATTTTATCCAATGGGTCTACCACATTTCACTTAGATTTTGACATTTTTTGTCATTTCTCATCTCTTACTAGTCAGTGCAAATATACATTTTCAAAAGGTTTCCAGTTAAATTCTCATTTTCATTGAGTAACTGGATTATCTTTCATCATATAATAAGACATAAACATCATTCTAGCAACCCAAAAGAAAATTATATCATACCCTGTTTCTAATACAGTATTTGGATAAAATTCCTTCAAATCTTCAGTAGTTTCAGGCCAACCTAAAACAGAGAATGGCCGTAAACCTGAACTAAACCAAGTATCCAAAGTATCTGAATCTTGCTTTAAATTAGTACTATCACAATGAGTACACTTTAGTTTAAAAATAAAAGTATCATCATTTGGTTCTAAGAAAGAAGAATTTTCTAACCAAGTTGCAATTTTTTCACCAGCTACCAAAATTTTATCAACATCTGCTGATTTCACAGCTTTTAAAGCCTCTTCTAATTCGTCTAATTCTTTCTCAAAACCTATCTCTTGAGATTTTAATTTATAAGATTTTAAATAAGATTCATAAACTTTTCATTCAACTTTCACAAAAGCATCTTGATACAAAAGCTCAATAAGTTGTTCAATATTAAAAGGATTTTCAAGTTTTGAGT
>JAMOTX010000075.1 GCA_027062145.1 Candidatus Altimarinota bacterium
CATGTAATGGAACATCTGATGAAGATAAAAGATTATGTGAATGATACAAAGAAACATATAAAGAATGAGTAGAAGAACAAAAAGAAGCAAAAGCAAAAATAGAATCAGAAACGAGTAAAAGAGATTTATTAGAAGATAAAAAAGAAGCAGTAGAAATAGAGGAATGATTAGAAAAAGCAAAAAAAGAAGAAAGGAAAGCATGTGAGAATCCAGATTCAGCTGAATGTAAAGTAGCATCAGCAAGTGTAAAGGATAAGGAATATGATAAAGCTATATTGGCTACTGAAGAAGCTGAAGCTGCAGAAGAAGTTGCTTGTAAATCACCTTCATCACAAGCATGTACTGATGCAAAAGCTAAATTAGAAGAAGCTGAAGCTGCTGAAGATACTGCTTTAAATACTTCTGTAGATTCTGATGATGAAGTTATTAAAGCAAAAAAAGAAATAAGGGATAAAAAATGAAAAGAAGTTGACGATTTAGCTACAAAAGCTTGAGAAGCTTGTAGTAATTGAGATACTCCTGAATGTAGGGCGGCAATTGAAGAAATGAATAAAAAAGAGGCTGAATTAGCTTGTTTAGAACCTGATTCTCAAGCATGTAAGGATGCTGAAGCACAAGTTCAAGATTCTGAAGAAATGACAGATGAATATGTAGCTTCAGCTGCAGCTGAAGCACAAAAAAAAGCAGCAGAAGCTGCGGCAGCTAAAAAAGCTAAAGAAGATGAAGAGGCTGCAAATCCTGGTTTGAAGAGAATTGGGAAATGAGATAAAACTTTGATGGAATCATTACTTTGATATACTTCAGATACAAGTATAATAGAGCTTGATTCAAAAGATAAATGAGGTTTTACTATTTTATCTAGTATAACTGTTTGGTTAAAAGATTCTATTTCGTCACTTATAATGTTAGTTTCTATTTGAGCGTTTTTATATGTTTGAATTAGGCTTGGTATGGCAAGATGAAATCCTGAAGAATTCAAAAAAGCTCTTATGCAAATGATTTATATTATCGTTGGTATATTTATAGTTACATTAGCGTGGGCAGCAGTTTACTTAGTTGCTTGATTAAATATTTAATAAATAAAAATATGAAAAAAATATTAATTGTATTACTAATAAGTTTATCTTTATTTAGTATTAGTGCTAATATTACAAGTGCTTATAATAATTTATGAGCAAATTGATATAAATTATGTAGTGAATATAATTTTGAGGATAATAATGCAAATGTATGAGATGCATTAGATAAATGTTTATGAAATGCTGAACTTGTTAAATGAGAAGATGTAAGTATTGATTGATGATTTTGAGATCAAATAAAACGTTGGACACAAAATATTTCATTATACTTATGAGTGTTTGCAGTAGCTTCAATTGTTATAGGTGCACTTATGCTTACAATTAGTGCATGAGAGGAAGAAAAAATAAAAAAAGCAAAAGATGTTGTCAAATGGGGTATTATTTGATTTTTAGGAATAGTTGTTGCTTCAACAATTATTACACTAATAATTAAAATAGTTTACTCACTATAAAAAGAACTAATTTACTTAGTTCTTTTTTTTATAATAAAAAATTGATTTTCATGATAAAAGTATGATAATTACTTATGTATTATTTTACAAAAAGCATGAAAAAAATTAATAAATTTTTTATATATCTTATTTTTTTTAGTGTTTCAATATTTTTTTTGAAGGACTATTTTTTTTGAGTGACTAATGAGGAATATATATCTAATATTGAGAATAAATATATTGAACCAAGTTTAACTAAAAATGAATATATAATTGATAAAAATAATTTTAAAGAAAATGATAATCAGAATATAAAAGTAGATTTACAATCAGCCTATAATATAAGTTTTTTATATTTCCCAAAAAACATAAAAAATAGTGTATTAGAATATTCAAATACTTTTAAAACTATTTTAAATAGTAAAAGTTTTATTTCAAAAATAGATAGATTAAAAGTAGAACTTCATTGAGAAAAAAATGATGTTAGATGAAAAATGAAAAATCATAGTGTTAAACTATATTGAATTAAAAAAATGAAATTAACTGAGTTTAGCTCAGTTGGTATTCATGAATTTTGACATTATGTAGACTTATATTTCTTAGAAAAAAAAGTATTTACAGATCTAAGTGAATATTTTTATAATATTTCGTGGAATAGTACTAAGGTACTAAAGGCATGACAAGTCCAAGAAAATTTTGTTTCATGATATGCTATGACTAATAAATATGAAGATTTTGCTGAAAGTTTTACTTATTATATTTTACATAATGATGATTTTTTATATAAAACAAAAAAATCTATAGTATTAAAAAATAAATATAATTTTTTCAAAAAATATGTATTTAGGGATTTTGATTTTGAATGAACTGATTTTTCAAAAAATAATAAAATTAAAGAATATTATCGGGATATAACAAAAATAGATTTTTCTTTAGAAAACTTTTTGGAGTTTTTAAAAAAATAAATATACTACACGCACCTAATAAAAGTAACTTCTGAAAAAAGAAAAGTACTTTTTAAAAAAAAATACAATCAATCAAACATTTTTTAAAAAATATAAAAGCTAATTTTAACTAATTAGTTAGCTTATATATTGTTTTGAAAAAATCAATTACACTTAAAAATGCTCCTCTTTTCTTACTATAGAAAAGAATTCAAAAGAGAGGTCTTAAAACGAATTTATAAAGTTAAGGATGCAGTGATGATGTATTAATTTATATTTAAATCATAAAATAAAAATGAAAGATTTTTTAGATGAATTAGATCAAGAATTAGATGGAAAAACTCCAACTCCAAATTCAGATGATAAAAAAATAGAATCAGTTAAAGAAGAAAAAAAACAAACTGAACAAAAAAGAGAATGAAGAAAAATAACTTTAGTATTAAAAAAAGATCAAAATAAAACTGATAATACTAATAGTAAACAAAATAATAAGAAAAAAGATAATAAAACTTATTCTAAAAATTCAAATGGAGAAGTAAGAGGTAAGTTTAATTCAAATTTTCCAGAAACAAAATTTTACTTACCTTCTTTAAGAAAAGGATATACTAGATATATGCCTATTTGAGGTAATAATGAAACATGAGCAAAAAATATGTGAATGATTCAATATTGAGATGATATAGTTTTAATTGATTGTGGTGTTCAATTTGCTGATAAAGATATGTTATGAGTAAATTATTCTATTCCAGATGTTTCATTTTTAACAAAATATAAAAAAGAAATAAAAGGTATGTTAATTACACATGCTCATTTAGATCATATAGGTTCTTTAAAACATGTATTACCAGCATTAGGAATGCCACCTATTTATGCTACAAGATTTACTCTTGGTTTAATAAGAAAATCATTAGAGGAAGCTGGTTTAATTCCTCATGCTACTTTTATAGAAATAGATGCCTCTACTGGAGATAAATTCAAAGTAGGTAGTTTTACAGTTGAATATTTTAATGTTAATCACTCTGTTCCAGATTGTGCATGAATTTATTTAGAATCAGAAGGGGGAACTAAAATGGTTCATACTTGAGATTTTAAAATCGATCATACTCCTGCAATAGATAAACCTGCTGATTTAGATAGAATTAAAGCTATTTGAGATAGAGATATAAGTTTATTTCTTTCAGACTCTACTGGTTCAACTAGAAAAGGTTTTTCTATGAGTGAAAAAAATGTATGAGAAGAATTGGAAAGAATAGTTGCTAATCATAAAAGGGGGAGACTTATTATTGCCACTTTTTCATCTTGGATTTCAAGAATTCAACAATTAGTTGATATTTGTGAAAAATATGATAAAACAATTTTCTTAAGTGGTAGATCTATGATAGAAAATGTTGCTATTGCAAAAGAATTAGGATATTTAAATATAAAACAAGGTATTGTTAAAAAAATGACACCTAAAAATACTGAATGAATTGCTCCTCATAAACAAATAGTTGTTACTACAGGTAGTCAATGAGAAGAATTTTCAGCTTTATCAAGAATGGCTGAATGAAGACATACTTCTGTTGAAATTATTAGATGAGATACTATTATTTTTTCATCTTCAATTGTTCCAGGTAATGAAAAATCAGTTATTGGTATTATTAACAAGTTAATAAAACTTTGAGCAAGAGTTATTACTAAAGATGATTGAGAAGTTCATACTTGAGGTCATGCATTTCAAGAAGAACAAAAAATATTTTTAGAATTAATAAGACCTAAATATTTTATGCCAATTTTTGGTGATTTATATTTCAGAACTGTACATGCTAATACGGCTATTTGAGAAGGATTTAAAGAAGAAAATATTTTAATGTTAGATAATGGTAATATTGTAGATTTTGCTCCTAATAATGGTAGTGTATTCAAATCTAGAATTAAAGCTCCTATTGCAGAATTGGTTATAGATGGTCATGGAATGTGACTTGCAAATAGTCATGTAATAAAAGCTAGAGAAAAAATGATGAATGCTTGAGTTCTTGTTGTTTCATTTAAAGTTGATAAAAAAACTAAGGCTATTTTAGGTCATATTAAACTTGAAACTAGAGGGTTAGTATATCTTGAAGAGGTTAGATTTATACATAGAATGATTATTAAAAAATCAAGAGAAGTATATGAAAATACAGTAAAAGATGTTCCAGATATGGAAGAAAAAGATTTAGTAAAAATCTTAAGAACAGATTTAGAAAAATTCTTATTACATAAATTAGATAGAGAACCAATGATTATACCAATGGTTACAGAAGTTTAATTAAATAAAAAACTAAAATTAATTTTTAGTTTTTTATTTTTTTTGTATAATTATATATAATTATTTTGTAATATACAAAAATATGAAAAAACTAATAAATATATTTATAGTATTGATTTTAACTTTACTATTAACTTCATGTTTTACTTCACAAGATGAAGTAAATAAAGCAAAACAAAATCTTTGAATTATTGAAGGTTGAGAAAATAATATCAATGAATGAGCTGATATAATCGAAAATAATGAAAAAGAAAATCCTATAGAAGTAAACTCTAATACTTGAGAAAAATTAGAAGAATGAATTGATGTGATTGAAAATATAGAGGAAGTAAAAGAAGAAATTAAAAAAATAGAAATTAGATCTATAACAAAAAATCAATTATTGAAATTAGACGATTTATCTTCTAAAAATCTTTTATGATGAGAAGTTGAAATTTCTGGTAAGACTTTATGAGATGTTGATAAAATTATAGTTACATTTAAAAATGAAACATCAGATTTTCCAAATGATGTTTTTCAATTAAA